>DBFXIC010000119.1:0-10866 GCA_048455095.1 Anaeromassilibacillus sp. | reverse complement strand
CTCCGCTTTTCGATCTCCCCCGGCAGTACGATTTCAAACACGTATGTTCCCTCCTTCTGAAATCCCTTGTTCCAATATCCGTTCAATTATTTGCATATCCAGATGCTGACGGAGCGCGTCCGCCAGGTCATTATACTGCTTTTCCTTGTACGCATGCAAATCCACAGATTGCAGCGCATCGGCATCAAGCCCTTTTCTACGCATCAAGAGGCGTGCCAATGCGCTTGATGGTTCCGCGTCAAAAAAACCGTGTGCATACGTGCCGTAGACGTTTCCGCATACCGCGCCGTCCTCTTTTTCTATTCCATTCTGATCTTCCATCACAACGAAGGGAAGCACACCGGGACGGCGTGTGGTCCGTCCCATATGGATTTCATATCCGATAAAAGGTACGCCGGAGAGCTCCCGCAGAATGCCATCGACAGGCAGAACGGTGCCGCGGACACGTGTACGCACTTTTTCGCGCGCGTAGACGGTATCTACGGGAAGCAGGCCCATCCCCTCGATAGAACCGCCGCCTTCCACACAATTGGGATCGCGAATGGTCTTTCCAAGCATCTGATATCCGCCGCAGATTCCCAACACGGGGCCGCCCTCCGCGGTATGATGTAGCACACAGGATTCCAAACCGGTATTTCGCAACCACATAAGATCACCCATCACATTCTTTGTACCGGGAAGCAGCACCAGGTCCGGTCTCCCGAATTGTTCCGGCTTGTCCACGTATCGTAGAGATACGCCAGGAACACGTGACAACGGATTAAAATCCGTGAAATTAGAGACCTTTGGCCAACGGATGACGGCCAAATCGATCAGACCCTCCTTTGGTTTTTCCGTAAGACGTCCGGAGAGGCTGTCCTCATCGTCTAGTTCGACGGAAAGATAGGGTATAACGCCTGCAAGAGGTACATGGGTGCGTTCTTCCAACATCCGCAGGCCGGGTTTCAAAAGTTCTATGTCGCCGCGGAACTTATTGATAATCATCGCTTTGACCATCGTGCGTTCCGATTCATCCAACAGTGCCATTGTGCCATAAAGCGAGGCAAATACACCGCCGCGATCAATGTCTCCAACGAGCAAGACGGGCGCGTGCGCCAGTTTTGCCATCCCCATATTGACGATGTCGTCCTGCTTCAAATTGATCTCCGCCGGACTTCCTGCCCCTTCCAATACGATGATATCGTTTTCGGATGCAAGGGATTTGTAAGCCTCCATAATCGGCGCGATCAATTGCTTTTTATAAGGGTAATAGTCCACCGCATTCATATTCCCGATCGGGATGCCGTTGACAATCACCTGCGAACCGGTGTCGTTGGTCGGTTTAAGTAAAATGGGATTCATCCGTACGCTTGGTTCCACACCAGCGGCTTCCGCCTGCATCACCTGTGCACGACCCATCTCCAATCCTTCGGAGGTGATAAAGGAGTTGAGCGCCATATTCTGGGATTTAAACGGCGCAACCCGATAGCCGTTCTGTCGGAAAATACGGCAGAGTCCTGCTACCAAAAAGCTTTTTCCTGCATTGGACATGGTTCCTTGCACCATAATCGCTTTTGCCATTGTCTTACCCCTCCAATCGGTTTTTTAGAGCCGCAACAAGTTTCTGATTTTCGTCATGCCTCCGGACAGCGATCCGATAGTAGCGGCGGTCGAGCCCTCGATAATTGGAGCAAGAGCGGATTAAAACGCCCTGTGCTTCCAATTGCTCCCGCAAAGGAATTGCTGTTTGGGTGCGAAACAACAAATAATTGGCCTCTGAAGGAAAAACATACATTCCTAGCTTTTGCAGCTCCCCCGTGAGCCAGCGGCGTTCCCTTTGGACGAACAGCCGGGTCTTTTCCAGATAACCGCGTTCTTTTAGAGCGGCAATTCCCGCCGCCTGCGCCGGGATGGAGACGCTCCATGGTTGCCCGCATAAAAGAAGGCGTTCCGCCAGGCTTTCACTGCCGCACAGGCAGTAACCCAGACGCAATCCGGGCATTGCATAGCTCTTTGTAAAAGCCTTTAGCAGAACAAGATTCGGCGCGGTTTCCAGCGCGTATTTCAGCGTATGGTGCTCCGGTTGTTCCAAAAAATCGTTGAAGCATTCATCGACTACCAAAACGATTTGGGAAGCAATACAGCGTTTTACGATGCGTTGTAGCAGGTCCGGTTTGATGGTACGTCCGGTCGGATTGTTGGGATTGCAGAGAAAAATGAAATCCACTTCCGGCGAAAGCATCTGTAAAAATGCCTCTGTCAGCGAAAAAAGTTCCTCTTCCCGCAGCGTAAAGAATTCAATTTCACATCCCACAGAGCGAAGCGCTTGCTCATATTCCGCAAAGGTTGGTGCGAGCAGCAACGCCTTTTGAGGGCGGACCGCTGTTATAAGACGGAAGATCAGATCCGCCGCACCGTTCCCGCAGACGATTCTTTTCATCGGGACGCCTTCGTATACTGCAAGGGCTTCCCGAAGTTCCCGGCAAAGAGGGTCCGGATAATGGATACACTGTTGCAGGCTTTGCCGCGCGGCTTCGATTGCCGGCGGAGGCATCCCCAGCGGATTAATATTTGCGGAAAAGTCGAGCGGTTCACGCCTTGCCTTTTGCCGCGCGGAATAGACGTCCCCGCCGTGTATCAGGTTCATATCCAGCCTCCTAAGCAACCGATTCCCAGTCTGATTCCCATACAGAGCGCTAAAACCAGAACAGAAGCTGCATACAACAACCGGTTTGCACGCCGGATATCCTCCGGACAGATTGGCTGTAACGGATCTCCGATGGTTGGCTTCTGATACAGCTTTCCAAAATAATAGGCGTCCCCTGCGAGTTCCACGCGCAGCGCGCCCGCACAGACAGCCTCGCTCTGCGCGCTGTTGGGGCTGGCGTGTTTACGGCAGTCCCGGCGATAGATGCGCAGCGCATTGCGGCCGTCCATGCCAAGGAACCAGGCGGACAAGATCATCACCCATGCGGAAAGCCGGGCGGGAATCCAGTTCAGCACATCGTCCAGCTTTGCCGCGGCACGCCCAAAATAGAAATAGGTTTCATTTTTATATCCCACCATGGAGTCCATCGTATTGACTGCTTTATAAAACAGCCCGAGCGGCACGCCGCCCAACGCCAAAAAAAGCAGGGGTGCAATTTCCCCATCAGAGGTGTTTTCCGCAACGGTTTCCACGGCCGCTTTTGTAACACCCTCCTCGGTGAGTGCCTGGGTATCGCGCCCTACAATCATGGAAACCGCCTTGCGTGCACCCAGTAAATCGTGTTCACACAATCGGTCATAGACCTTCATGCTCTCAGTATAGAGCGATTTTGCGGCCAACAGCTGGTAACAAAGAAACGTCTCCAGCACAAACCAAAGCCATGGATGGACCCAATATACTACCCATAGAAGCAGGCTTCCTACTGCGCAGGACAGGAGCGGAACCAGTATTGCAAGACAAACACCCGCGGCCAATTCCCCATTTGATGTTTTTGGAAAAATCGTGCGCAAAATCCTCTCCAATCGTGCAATCAGCCGGCCGATTGCACGGACAGGATGCGGCATCCAATGAGGGTCACCAAAACAGAGATCCAGCAAAAATCCCAGCGGCAAAGGCAGCCAAAACATCCATGCTGTCATCCGTGCACCCCCGGCTTGATGCAAGTGGCAAGGCCGCAAAAGATACGGTCTACGCGCACTGCTTTTTCAGCCAACATGCAGCAGATGCGCCCGGTTTCCTCCCGCCATGCCCGCTCGAATGCATCGACCGGCACCACGCCGCATCCGATTTCATCACAGAGAATGATCACTTCCGGATTGCGGTCTAAAAGCCCTTTCACCTGTTCTTGCGGGGAGATTCCCTCCTGTAAACATTTGTGCACTTCTTCATGCAGGGCGTTCAAAACAGGCCTTTGCATAGCGTCCGACAGCGTAGAGGCGACATCATTTTGTGTGTATCCTGTTTGCTGTAAAACCCAATGCAGTTTTCCCTGATGGGCTCCTCCGATTACAAGCCGCATACAATTCTCTCCTTTAAAATACTTTCTGCGCGATGACGGCAGCGGCGAGCATCATCAATTCGCAGATTTGCAAAAACCAACCAGCAACGTCGCCTGTAATGCCGCCAAACTCCTTTTTAGCAACGCGGTGATAATACCCGAATACGACAAACGCCGCGATCAGAACCGCCATTGCAATAAATGGATACAAAACGAGCATTAACGCTCCCCAAAAGAGTAGATACAGCAATAGAATATAGGCCGTACGCTTCTTTTCCGCTGCATTTGAAAACATCGCCAACAGTCCGCTGTTTTTGGCACAGGGGAAGTGTACGACAGAAAGTCCGCTCAATGCCCGGGAACACACAAACCCAATGGCCAAAATGAGTGCCGTACGCCATTCGAATTTCCATTCCAGCCATAGGCAAAAATTCAATAAAAAGTAAAGGCAGCAGCCGATGACCGCAAAGGCCCCACTGTTGGAATCCTTTAAGATTTCCAGCTTTCGCTCCGGCGCCTGCCGGGACCCCAATGCATCCATAGTATCGCAAAAGCCGTCCAGATGGATTCCGCCGGTGATGGCCACAGGAAGAACTGTCGCAACTCCCGCAAACAGGGCGTTTCCGATATTAAAACGGTCTGCAAGCCATGCCCAGACGCAAAGCAGTACGCCGATGACCAGTCCTATCAACGGAAAAAAGCACATGACATAGCGCATGTCCGCTTCATCCCATTCTGTCTGCGGTACGGGTATGCGCGAGTACATGGAGAAAGCAATAGAAAATGAGTGAATTAAACGCACCCCTCTGGCCTCCCTTTGTGTACGATGGGAATTCCGCATACAACCTCCACCACACGGTCGGCCGATTGCGCTAATGCGGCGTTCACGCGCGCCAACATCGCGATATATTCCAAGGTGGATGTATCGTACGGATTTCCATCAGAAAAGATATCGTTGGTGACAATGACAACGTCTTGAGCAGATGTACAGATTTTTGCAACCCCTTGCAAAATACGCGTTTCTGCCTCTTTGCCAGCCCCTTCCGGATAAAAGCATTCGTTTGCCAGAAGATTGGACATACATTCCAAAAGGACAGTGGCACCCTTCGGTATATTGAGCTTGTCCAAAGCGAACGGACACTCGATGGTGTGGAACCCCTTCCCCTTTCGCAGGGCACGGTGCCGCTCGACGCGAGCGCGGCTTTCTGTATCTTGTGCCAACATAGTCGCCACATAGAGGCGCGGCGTACCCTGTGTAGAGAGAATCTGCTTTTCCGCATAGGCCGACTTGCCGCTTGCTGCGCCACCTGTCACCAAGGTCAGCATGTTTCACGCCTCCTTCAGGGCAAAATAGGCTTAAGTCAAAGGTTGATACGGCTCGATTGCAATCTGTTCAAAGGTGCGCATGCCGCCGTATACCGCACAGGCCATATCCAAAAGGGGCAACGCGGCCACTGCCCCGGTCCCCTCTCCCAGGGACATACCAGCGGTCAAGAAGGGCTTTAAGCCCAGTTCCTGTAAGATCAGATGTGAAGCCGGCTCTCCGGATACGTGTGTGGCGATCATATAATTCTTTGCTGCGGGGCATAGACGCGCGGCAATCAGCGCCGCGGCAGCCGAGATGAAGCCGTCGATCAACACCGGCATCCGCATGGCCGCTCCGCCGAGGAACGCGCCTGCCATACCCGCTAAGTCCAGACCGCCGACCTTGTGCAGGACGTCGAGCGCGTCATCCGGATTCGGAGCATTGCAGGCGATCGCACGGCGCACTGCGTGCTGTTTGCGCGCAAGACCCTCCGAAGAGAGCCCCGCGCCGCGCCCGGTCACCGTTTCCGGTGGCAAATCGAGAAGGACAGCCGTTACCGCGCTGCTGGTGGTTGTATTGCCAATGCCCATTTCCCCCGTTGCGACCACACAGTAGCCTTGCGCTTTGAGATCCTCCATCAAATGAATACCGACTTCCAGTGCCTGGACAGCTTCCTCCCGCGTCATAGCGGGACCCTTCGTCATGTTGCGCGTCCCATAGGCAACCTTGCGACGGAGAATGCGTTCTCCATGAACGTCGCGCATCACGCCAATATCCACAGGAAATACGTCCGCATGGGCGACCCGCGCCATTTTGCAGACGCTCGTATCCCCCGTTGCAAGATTTTCCGTTACCACAGCGGTCACTTCCTGGCCAGTTTGGGTAACGCCTTCCTCCACAACGCCGTTGTCTGCACAAAATACCGCCACCGCGCGGCGGCTTAGATCCACTTCCACAGAGCGCGTCATCCCAGCGATGCGCGCAACCGTCTCTTCCAGAAGACCCAGGCCGCGCAGGGGCTTTGCAATACTGTCCCAGCGCCGCCACGCTTCCTCAGTCGTCACGGCATCCGCGGGCAAAATTCGATGAAGCGTTTCCTCTAAGGTCATTTCGTCTGCGCCTCCTTGTACCGAGTACATTCCCGTAAATAATTTACCGCCAATTGCGGATTTGAACAAAAATGCAGGTGTGGAAATCCTGCAAACAGCGTCCGCGACGCGTGGATACAGGGCCACGATGTACCGGTTGAGGCTTTCTTTGCCAGAAAACCGCACCCGTCATTTGTGCTTTCCCAATAGTGAAATTCATGGACAGGAATTTGTTCTCCGGCTTGGCAAAGAAGATTTTCTTTGTTTGCTGTCAACGTCGCATAACCAAAGTGCTGCAGCCTTCCTGTCCGCTTTCCGTCCGCGGGAAGAACGCCGGCCATTTGGTGAATTTTGCCCTCCGTGTCCTCCAAAGTCCGATGCAGATACAGGAATCCGCCACATTCCGCGATGCAGGGCATTCCGTTTTGGATTGCTATACGGATACACTGACGCATAGGACCGTTTGCTTCCAGTTCCGCCGCATGAAGTTCCGGATATCCGCCGCCAAGAATCAGTCCGGAGCAGCCCGGCGGCAAAGTCCGGTCTGTCATGGGACTGAAAAAGATAAGCTGCGCGCCCAGTTGTTTCAATAATTTGAGAGAGTCCGTGTAATAAAAACAAAATGCCCGATCCCACGCCACTGCAATGCGCGGACAACCGGGAACTGCCGCTGGAAAATGGACGTTACATTCCGGGAAAGGTTCGACCTGCTTTGCAATGGAAAGAATCCCGTCAAGGTCGATAGTGCGCTCCGCCTGCTCCGCCAAAAGATCGAGTTTTTTCTGAAGCGCTTCCACCTCTTCTGCGGTGATTAAGCCCAGATGGCGACTTTTTAAAACGACATCTTCCATTTTAGGCAAAAATCCGAGTGCTTTCACGCCGAGCTCCCGTTCCACACACTCGCGCAAAGCCGGATATTGGCTTGGGGATAGGCGGTTAAACAGAACGCCGGCAATGCGGCTGTCCGCCCGATACGAGAGGAACCCTTTGATCTGTGCCAGCAGGGACAGCGCCGCCCCACGACCGTCCACAATCAGAATAGCAGGCGAGCGGGTCGCACGGGCCAACTCATAACTCCCGGCGCGCTCTGTAAGGCCGACACCGTCGTAATATCCCATTACACCCTCGATAAAAGCAAGATCTGAGGACTGTGCATTCTCCTGGAAAATCCATTGCACCATGGATTCATTCAATAAAAAAAGATCGAGGTTGGCGGAAGACACGCCAAGCACTTCCCGATGGAACATCGGGTCGATATAATCGGGGCCGCATTTAAAAGCGGACAATTTTAAGCCCCTGCGGCACCATGCACGCAGGACGGCGCATGTGACAGTGGTCTTCCCTGCTCCACTACAGGGCGCTGCAAACAGGATGCGTGGTATATTTTTCATTGCACCCCCGCCCCCTGACCGCTGATGATATAGACCGGATTTTGCCCCATCATCATATGATAGGCGCCAACACGTTTTGCACGAGCCACTGTCATTTGGGAGATTTCAACGTCGATCAGACCGAATTTTTCCATCGCTTCTGTTGCAAGAGCTACGGTTTCCAGCGTAATGGCGTTGACGACAACCCGCACGTTTGGATTCTTTTTCAAGATAAGCTGTAGAATTTCCGCTATATCACGGCCGCCTCCGCCGATAAACACACGGTCGGGCGCGGGCAAATCTAGCAGCGCCTCCGGCGCTTTGTCGTGGATAATTTGCAGATTGGAAAGGCCGAACTTCTCTCTGTTCTTTTCAATCAGCCGGCAGGCGTCTGCATCGCGTTCCACCGCGTAAACCAGGCCGCAGGGAGCTTGCAGGGCCATTTCAACGGAAACGGAACCCGTGCCAGCGCCAATATCCCAGACGATACTGCCTATTTCCAGCCGCAGACGGGAAAGGGAGACACATCGTACTTCTGACTTGGTCATCGGTGTATTTGCGCGTAAAAATGCATCGTCCGGCAGGCCAAAGCCACTGGTGTGCAATGGGTTAGAATTTTGAATTAGAAGGACGCTGAGCGGGTCAAATGTTCGGCCAACCAGTTCCGCTGCTGTACCGGTGGTGATTGTTTCTTCAGGATAGGACAGGCGTTCACCCACAGAGACGGTCACGTTTTCCAATCCCGCGTGGCAAAGCTCCGCGCACAGGTGCCCCGCGGAGGCTATGCCGGATAACACAAAGACTTTTTGATGGATGCGCACTTCCCCGGCCAAATTGCACGTTTTCCCATGGGCGCTGATGAGTTTGGCGTCGTCCCATGAGGTATGCAGCTTCGCGCAAAAATACGCAACAGTGCTCACACCGCAGTATTCCTCCACCCTGCAATCTCCAAAGAAATGGCGCAGCTTTTTGGCGCCGCTGTAAAAACCGACGTCCCCAGAGAACACGACCCCAACGAAGCGGTATTCCGGATGTCCCGATACATATGCGGCGATTTGCTCTGGGCGGGTCAGCGCAACTTTCTCACAGAAGAGGTCTGGGAAGGCGTCCAGCATGCGCTGCGCGCCGATCAGGCAGTCGCAGTGTTTTAGTGCTTCTAATGCGCCGATGGTCAGAGTGGCACGGTTCCCCATACCGATCCCAACCAAAAAAATCTGTTCTGCCACCTGTTTCCCCTCCTTTAGGTGAAATGAAACCTGTTGCAAAGCTTTGTCCAGAGTACCTCCAAGGAATCCCCCGGTACCTGTGGCGGCCTTCCGACCACAATCGCACTAGCCCCCGCTTTCTTTGCTGCACGGAGTTTTTCCAAGAAGCCGCCAGCCCGTCCTGATTCCTTCGTCACCAAAGTCTGAATGTGAAACTGATGAATCAGTGCGAGGTTCAACTCTTCGGAAAACGGTCCCTGCATACAGATAAGGTGTCCCGGCGCAAATCCAATTGCCAAGCTCTGCCGAACCGCCTCTTCCGTAGGCAATATACGGACAAACAGTCGGTTTTGATAATTCGGAATACGTGTAAAAACAGAAAGCTCTTTCGAGCCGGTTGTCAGAAGCACATTTCCCGGCAAATCGATCAGTGCGTTTGCCGCTGTCACCGCGTCCGGAACATAGAGGCAATCCTCCTGCCAGCCATCCGGAGAATCCTCCCGCAAAAGACGTAGGTAAGGCGTCTCCGTCTCGCGGCATGCTCCACGGATATGTTCTGTTGCCAACGCGGCATATGGGTGCGTGGCGTCGATGACACAGTCCATCGGATGAGACAGCAAAAACGCGCGGATTTCCTCCTGATCCATTCGTCCTTGGAGCACGGGGACCTGCATTTGATGCAAAAGCGCTTCGCCGTATTGCGTTGCGACACTGACAAACAGCTTGATTTTACATTGGGAGAGACGTTCGGCCAGAATTCTGCCCTCGCTGGTTCCGGCAAACAGCAGAATGTTCGCCATGATTCTCCCTCCCTTTTATAAGTCTCGATAACCGCGCGGCGTTACAAGTCGTCCATTGATTTGCTCGGTCTGAGAGTTTCCAATAAATACCGTCGTGAACATGTCAGCCTGGTATTCCCGCAGTTCTCCCAGTGTCATCACCGCACTGGATTCTTCCGTACGGCCGATTTCCCGCACGACGCCTACCGGGGTTAGCGCAGGACGAAATTGCAAAACAATGTCACAGGCTTTTCGGAGGTAATCTGCACGCTTTTTACTGGAAGGATTATAGAGGCAGAGGACAAAGTCTGCCTCTGCAGCACAGGCCAGACGTTTTTCAATCAGCGGCCAGGGAGTCAATAAGTCACTCAAGCTTATGACTGCAAAATCGTGGGAGAGCGGCGCACCTAGCAACGCGGCACCGCTGCAGGCGGCCGTAATACCGGGGACCACTTCAATTTCCAAATCCGGATATGCTTCTGCCGCCTGTAACGCCGGACTTGCCATCCCATATACCCCTGCGTCCCCGCTGCATACCAGAGAAACGACGTGGCCTTCAAGCGCCTGTTCCACCGCCATCCGGCAGCGTTCAATCTCTCCCCGCATCGGGGTCGCAAGCAGCCGTTTTTCTGGAAAGAACGGCTGTATCAACTCGACATAAGTGGTATAGCCCACGATCACATCGCTGCGTTCCAGGGCGGCTTGCGCGCGCTGTGTCATCTGATCTTTTCCACCGGGGCCTATCCCAACAATATAGAGCTTCACAGGTTATCCCCCTTCCTAATCTAAATCTAAAACTGGACCGTCAGTGGGGCGGCTGCGGCGGCGACGGTCACACCCGAGAAAACCGTTTTGCGAACCAATAGCTTTCCACCGTTGCTACCCAATACCGCCGCACGTTCACATACATTGTCCACACCAACGGTCTTTTCTACAAATTCTGAACGGGTAAACTCCCCTTTTACATTGAAAAGTGCCTCTGCCGAGAAGAAATTGCAGGGAAGGTTTATAGCTTTACAGTAATCTAAAATCCCCGTTTCATCGCGTTTTTTGTCAATTGACGCCATATTAACAACGCTTTTTCTGTAAAGGTGATTCGCTTGCAATGCGTAAGACGTCGCTTTTTCTATTGCTTCCTTTGTGACTCCTCTTT
>DBFXIC010000118.1:0-7171 GCA_048455095.1 Anaeromassilibacillus sp. | reverse complement strand
TGCGGCAGACCATGCGGGATGCGGAAGTGAATGTGGCCTATCGATGGTTTCTGGGGTACACCATGTCGCAGCAGCTGCCGCACTTTGCAACCATCAGCTACGCATTCCGGCATCGATTTACAGCCGAAGTAATCGAAGGTGTGTTCCGGTGGATACTGGAGGAAGTTGCCCGGGCAGGATACCTGTCTGCGGAAGTCGTGTTTGTGGATGGAACGCATATCAAAGCGAATGCGAACCTGAAAAAGCAAATGAAAAAGGCCATACCGGTTGCAGCGAAACGCTATCAGGAGCAACTGGATGAGGAGATCGAAGCGGATCGCGCAGCACATGGAAAGAAACCGCTGAAGAAGGATGATGACGATGACGGACCTTGTGCGTCTGGGAAGGAAAAAATGGTGGCAGAATCCACCACTGACCCGGAAAGCGGAGTATTCCACAAGGGAGAGCACAAGAAATGCTTTGCGTATGAGGCGCATACCGTATGCGACAGACGGGGCTATATATTGGAGACGGAAATTACGCCTGGTAACGTTCATGACAACGTAGTATTCGATACGGTATTTGAGCGCCTGAAGGCACATTATCCGGAAGTACAAGTCGTTACAGCGGATGCAGGGTACAAAACGCCATGGATTTGCAAACAAATCTTCGATTGTGGAAAAATCCCATCGCTTCCCTACAAACGGCCGATGACGAAGAAAGGGAATCTGCCCTGGTATGCGTACGTATATGATGACTATTACGACTGTGTCCTATGCCCGCAAGACAAGGTTTTGAGCTATGCCACCACCAACCGTGAAGGATATCGGGAATATAAGAGCAAGGGCTACATCTGTCAAAGCTGCCCAGTTCGGGAAAGATGTACGCAAAACCGGCAGTACACAAAAACCGTTACTCGCCATATCTGGCAAGAGTATCTGGAGCGGGCAGAAGACATCCGGCATTCACCGTTGGGCAAGGCAACCTACGCTCTGCGTTCGCAGACAATTGAGCGCGTCTTTGCAGACGCCAAAGAGAAACACGCAATGCGTTATACTCCATATCGAGGGCTGGCCGCGGTCACCACATGGGTCAAGCTCAAGTTTGCTGCGATGAATCTCAAGAAACTCGCCCTCCACAAGTGGCGACCTTTTCTGCTTTTCTATCTTCACCTACTACAAGAAGCCACTTCGCTACGATGCAATGTGGCTTCTTTGACAGGCTGACCGTTGACGGATTTCCGTCAACGGTTTTTTGCATTGAGAAAAAGGCAACATTCCGGCATCCATTTTCTATGGCGCAGAGAGCGGAGACAGCCCTTTTGCCGAAGGCGTGAAACGGCCCTGCCGCCGCCTGGGTTGTTAAAGAAGCCAGGCTTTGTTTTTTGGAAGGCTTGCGCCGCTCTCCTTGCAAATATCGGCGTCCTGTGCGCTGCCACGCGCTCTCCGGGCAGGTTCAGTCGGCGGAAAAGCGGCTGGCCGATTTGAACAAATACGCGGATTCGGCATTGCCGGCGGCTTTGCGGAAGCGGGGATGCTACCGGCTTTGCCAAACGGGTACGCGATATGATACAATGGCTATGACGCGGCGGAGTGAAAACCGGTTTTTCGGATACGCGGTCGCTTATGCTGAAAACGCCTCAGACGCCTAAACCATTCCGGAAGATCATGTGGGAGGCTATGGGTTTGTATATCTGCTGCAAGATTATCTTAATTGCCCTTTTATGTATTTCGGGAGGGCTGTGTGAGGCCGTCGGATTCATGCCGGGGCCAATCCCGATCACCAGGGCGTCTGAAGCGCCGCATGAAGCGGTGACGCCGTGCCCTTCGTCGACGGAGACACCGGAAATCATATGGCAGTATGACCTTCCGGCAACAGATGCATATGAGCTTCCAACATCGGGTGCGGCAGCGAAACCTGCTGAATTTGACGATGATACGAGTTGTGAGATTCTTAAAGACGCACTGGCGGCCTTGGAATGGGAGGACAAACGAATAGCGTTTCTTGTGGAAGACTTAAAAACGGCCGGGCTTCAAGGGGTGAGAGATGCCCATATCATGGAAATTGATGAATGTGGAGATGCAGATCTCTATCTTGAAACAACGGACGTCAGGCGGTACCGGTTGGTGCTGCTGAACGCGGGCATGCGGGTTGGAGGAATCATTGATTTTGAAACGGGAGAAACCGTATTCGTGTTTTTGCCGTAATGCGGCTTTATTTCGGGCCTTATCTTGACGAAGAAAGTGAATGAGGCCGGAATGTTTTGCTGTGATGATCATAAACCTGTTATTGTTCACCAATGTATTTGCGGCTCCGTATCCCCGTCAAGATGTTTTTGGGGGATCTGATCAAATCGTCTGGTCAATGAAAATACCTGTTGCGAAAGAGCGGGTTCCCCCTGCGGAACCGGAGACTTACAACGCGAGTGCAACTTTTCGTGCGAAAAAAGGCTCTGGATTGCGATGACGATTCTGCAAAGGCGATTGTAAGCTAATTGGCGTTGGCTGGTATGTACGGGGCCCAGGAGGGCCATATGGTTGAAGACGAATCATATCCGACATTCATATCCATGAATATACGAACAGAAGACGGAGACGCAAGGAGGGTGTGAATATGTCCTTCAAAGCGTTCTGGATGCTCAAACGTTAGAGTGCATCTTCTTTTTTTGCATATTGAGACAGGATATGGCCGGTTGATGATGGTTGGGATTCCGTTGCCGGATGAGACGGGGACGATATCTGGCGCCGTACGGCGGCAGTCTCCTTTCATGCCGCCGCGCAAGCGGGCAGGGGGAAAAGACCGGCCGAATCGGACGTTTTCTCCCATCGCCGTCAAAGAAAAACATCCGAAACTGCCGCAATCGCAGAAAAAACGCCCATGCCCGAAAAGAGGCTCCCGGCATGGGCATTTGTCTGTTTTTCCGTTGATGTGTCCCGCCGCTCATCCGACCTTGTCCTGTCTGCGTCGGCTCGCCGCCAGTGCCGTCAGGCCGCAAAGGCTCACGGTCATCAGCGTCGCCCACGATCCCGGATGGCTGCCGGCGCCCGTCCGGGGCGGAGCGGGATAAGCGGGAATGGAGATCATGACCGGATAGCTGACCGCGTTCAGGATATCCTTTACTGTGACGTACACATACTGCTTGCCGCCGGAAAGCCCGGTCAGATGAAGCGTGAGCTCCTCATCCGCGATGCACGGCTCGCCCTCTCCCGACGTGTCGATTTGCGGCTCCTCCATCCATCTGTCCGTGACCATGTAATAATAGCTGCCGGTCTCATCGCTTGTAAAGGTGACCGTCGCCTCGGAGGAGCTTATGCGTTTTACCTAGACCGCTTCAACAATGGGTTCGTAAACCGTTACGCCGTTTGTGATCGCGGCATGATCCAGGCCGATGATCACCGAAGACTGCGTGGTGTAAAGCTCGCGGATCGTGATCTTTTCCCCGCCGCTTCTTCTGAACGTAAGCAGACTGTCGGCGGGCATCACGACCCGGTCGATCACGACGCTGCCTGCAGACAACCCGCTGAAGTTGATCGTCATTTCGCCATCTATGTACAGCATCCCAATCGATACGCTCACCTCTCCCACGCTGCCACATCATCAGACGACGCGGCGCTGAGGTTGACCGTCATGTTCTCATCTGCAAATAGCGCCCCGATCGATACGCTGACATTTCCGGACTTGCCCGCAACGGTCATTTCGGGCGTACAAAGCACGCCCTCCACAGCAAAGGAAGCATCGCCAGCCGGACCGGCCTTGCCTGCCGCACCGCCGTTTCCGCCTGCGCCGCCGTCGCCGCCGCGGCCGCCATTGCCGCCATCGCCGCCGTTTCCGCCGTTTCCGCCGTCGCCGCTTATATGGGCCGAGAAGGAGTTGAAATCACCGCCGTTCCCGCCGCGACCACCGTTGCCGCCGTTTCCGCCGACACCGCCGTTTCCGCCGTCGCCGCCATCGCCACCATCGCCGCCTGTTACGGTAATTGCGCCGAAACTTTCGTCAGGAGACTCCAGCGAAAACGGCTGGCCGTCCGCACCGTCCTGTCCGTTTGCGGCTTTTGCCTGATCGGCGCCCCGGGCCCCGTCCGCGCCGTCCGCGCCGCGTTTGCCGCCTTGAAACAAAGTAGCTGTTTTTCCGTTCCCGCCATTTTCACCATTTCCGCCATTTTCCGCTTTCAGCGTCTGGTCATGCCCTTTTTCCCCGTTTGCTCCGTTTCCTGCCACGACGGAGAGATTATCCCCGGCCGCGAACGACAAAATAGGCATTGCCGTAAAAAGCAATGACAGGATCATGAAATAGATCAGGCATTTTTTCATTGCCATCCAAAACGTTCCTCCCGGCGCAAAAATGCACCAGATATATATACCATATCGCATTTCCGGCGTCAATGTTTTCGTTTTGCCTCAACGGCCGGTGATGCGAGGATCAGGAAACGGGCTTTCAGATCGTATAATGAATGTTTTCAGTACTATGGGCTTCATACTGCTACGGAGCTGAAACCAATTCAAACCGAGGGGGAGGATTGCGCCTATGCCGTCTTGCGACAGAGGCCCGGCCTCCCGGCATCCAGAGAGGCGCGCTGCGGGTTGCGGCATCCTTTCGATTTTCCGGCGGACAAGCAAAAATGGCTGTCCGTGAACATACGCTCAGCCATGGAGGTGATGCGCGTGAAAACGAAACCGGTGCCCGTCGTCCGCTGCGAATATGCACAAGCCGAAAAGAGCCTTGGCCAGCTGCTTGAGGAGTCTTTCCGGCTCTTTCTCAGGAGTGTCTTTGCCACCCAGGCGCCATCGGGCCAGTGAATGGCCGCTTGTCCCAGGAGGACGGATATGTATCTGGAGATAGCCAATCCCACGGATTACCATGCGGCACTGTACATCAGGCTGTCGAAGGAGGATGAGAACGAGGGGCCGTCCGGCAGCGTGACCAATCAGCAGTCCCTGCTCAACGCGTTCGTCCGCGAGCATCGCCTGGCCGTCTATGATACCTACATCGACGACGGCTGGAGCGGCACCAGCTTCGACCGCCCCGGCTTTCAGCGGATGCTGCGGGACATCGAGGCGGGCAAGGTCAACATGGTCATCACCAAGGACCTTTCCCGCCTGGGGCGCGATTATATCATGACCGGCCACTACATGGAGCGGTACTTTCCGGAAAAGCGAGTGCGCTACATCTCTTTGCTGGACGGGGTGGACACCGGGGTGGAATCGTCGGCGAACGACATCACCCCGTTTCGTGCCATCATGAACGACATGTACGCAAGGGACATCTCCAGGAAGATCAAGTCCGTGAAGCATGACAAGCAGCGCAAGGGGGAGTTCATCGGGGGCAAGCCCATGTACGGCTACAAGATGCACCCGACGGAAAACAACAGGATCGTCATCGACGAGGACACGGCCCCCGTTGTGCGCCGTATCTTCGCCATGGCGCTGGCGGGGACGAGCTGCCGCCAGATTGCGGTGCGGCTCAACGAGGAAGGCGTGCTTTCCCCCGCCGCCTATGCCGGGCTGACGCTCTCCCGCCACGGGCCGTATTCGGGCCAGTGGTCAAGCGAGCGCATCACCGCCATGCTGAAAAACGAGACCTATATCGGCAACATGGTGCAGGGGAGAACGGCCAGGATCAACTACAAGACCAAAAAATGCCTGCGCCGGCAGCCGGAGCAGTGGGTGGTCGTCGAGCACACCCATGAGCCGCTCATCGACCCGGAAACCTTCCGAAAGGTGCAGCTCATGGTGAACAGCCGCAGGAATACCAGAAGCCGCACCTATGATTTCCTGCTCAAAGGGCTGATCTTCTGCCATGAATGTGGCTATCCGCTGGCGGTACTGAACCGAAAGAACGCGGCGGGGGAGGAGCGGCTGTTTTTCGTCTGCCGCACCTATCAGCGATTCACGAAGGCGGGTGTGTGCACCTGCCACGCCATCAAGGAACAGACCGTGACGGAGGCGGTCATCGCCAAGACGCGGGAGCTGTGCGCGGCGTATCTCAAGCCTGAACGCCTGCGGTCCATCGCCGCCGCGGCCGTGGCGGCAGGCGACAGGGCAGAGGGGCGGGAAAACGGGCCCGGCGCCCTTCACGCCAGGATCGGCAGCATGACGGCCCATCTGGACCGGATGTACATGGACCGGCTGAGCGGACTTCTGGCGGAGGCGGATTTCGAGCGCCTCTACAGGCGTGTCAGGGCGGAGCGGGCGGCGCTGGAGGCGGAGCTGCGGGAGCTGGAAGCCCAAAGAAAAACCCCGACCCCATCGGGGACCGGGCGTGGGAGCTGGTCAGGCAGTTTCTCCACTGCGCCCCTGCCAGCCGGGAGCTTCTCGTCAGCCTCATCGAACGCATCGAATTGACCGAGTCTAGGGAGATCATCATCAGGTTCCGCTTCCGCGAGCCGGAAGCGATTTCTTAGGGGGCGACCGTTTACACTACCGGAGACGCGATACATAGGAGCGCGGCTATTGTAAACGATGCCGGAACGTCAGAATTGCTTGACGGTCCCGGCTTTTTTGATGGACAAGCACTGCCGGCTTACAATCGGCGGCCATTCAAGAAGTTTCCATCAGGCGGCAGAAGCTTGTTTTGGGAAAGACGGACCATGAACACTCAAATGCTGAAAAACGGAAGTGAAACACGAATGAGCCATATCATCGCCATCGCCAACCAGAAAGGCGGAGTGGGTAAAACCACGACTGCGGTCAACCTGGGCATCGGGCTTGCCAGAGAGGGAAGAAACGTGTTGCTGGTGGACTGTGACCCGCAGGGGTCGCTGACGGTCAGCCTCGGTTACTCACAGCCGGACGAGCTGGACATAACCCTGACGGACCTGCTCGCTGGCATTCTCATGGACAAGCCGGCCGCACCCGAACAGGGGATTCTCCATCACGCGGAAGGCGTTGATCTTATTCCCGCCAATATCTCGCTGTCCGGCATGGAGACATCGCTGGTCAACGCCATGAGCCGCGAAAAGGTCCTCAAGCAATATCTGGACACGGTAAAAAAGGAGTATGACTACATCCTGCTGGACTGCATGCCCTCGCTGGGCATGCTGACGGTCAACACACTCGCCGCGGCGGACGGCGTTATCATACCGGTGCAGGCGCAGTACCTTTCGGCCAAGGGCATGGAGCAGCTTTTGCAGACGGTCGGCAAGGTGCGCCGCCAGATCAACCCAAAGCTGAAAATCGCGGGGGTCCTCCTGACG
>DBFXIC010000117.1:0-4981 GCA_048455095.1 Anaeromassilibacillus sp. | reverse complement strand
GAACAGCCCCAGCAAGACGCATTTCATGGCGCAGCTCTCGCCGGATTTTATGCTGCGCGCTTCCACAAAGGATACCGAGGAACTGCAAAAGTGGCTGCCGGACTCGCTTGCCCTCACAACTGTGAAGGGACAAAAGGGAGTGTTTGCGATGCTGGAAAAGGATGAAAGCCGGAACCTGTCTTTGCGTTCTCCCAAGGAGAGAAAGCCGTCCGTGCGGGACAAGCTGCGTCAGCCCTTGGAGACGGCACAAAAGGATGTGCCGCAGAAAAAACAGGAGCAGCAGCGATGAGCAGAAAGCGCAACGTGCAGATCATCTTCTGGGTGTCCGAAAAAGAACAGCAGCAGATTCGGGAGAAGATGGCGCAGGTCGGCACTGATAATCTCAGCGCGTACCTGCGCAAAATGGCCATTGACGGCTACATTCTCAAGCTGGATTTGCCAGAGCTGCGGGAGATGATCTCGCTACTGCGGCGTTCCGGGAATAACCTCAACCAGATCGCGCGGCGGCTGAACGAAACAGGCCGCTTTTATGCCGCAGATATGGAGGATATGCTCCAACGGCAGGAACAGCTCTGGCACACGGCGAACCGCATCCTTACCCGACTGGCGGCAATCTCCTGATGGAGCGTATGTTCCATCAAACAATCTGATTCGACATCCTTGTATGATTTTCCCCGGGATGTTATACTGAGAAAAAAGATGGAGGTGTCACTATGGGAATGTTCCTGAAAAATCTGCTGCGGATCATACTTGCGCCGCTCATGCTGGTGCTGATCCTGCTCATCCATTTCTCCGCATTTCTTCTGACGGTGGCCTCCGGCATCTTCGGATTGGCCGGGACGGTATTCGCCATTCTTGGCGCAATCATCTTCTTTGCCGTCAATCGCACAAACGGCATCATCGTGCTGATCTTTGCGTTTCTGGTCAGCCCTCTTGGCCTGCCGATGCTGGCAGCGTGGCTGATCGGCAAGCTCCAACAGCTGCGGTACGCCATTCAGGACGGGGTGTACTGATACAATCACATAACACAGCGCGGGATGGTTCCAATGGAACTGTCCCGCGTTTTTGTTTCAGAAATTGATTCAGGAGGGAGTACGGCGCATGGCCACGACCCGCATCATCGCAATGCACACCAACAAGGGCAAGACGATTGCGCAGACGCTGAAGGACCGGACGGATTACGGCATGAACCCGGACAAAACGGACGGCGGTGAGCTGGTGACGGCCTATGCCTGTGACGCGCACACCGTAGACGCAGAGTTCCTGCTTTCCAAGCGCGAGTATTTGCAGCTCACCGGTCGGAAGCAGGACAACGATGTGATTGCCTATCAGGTGCGCCAGTCCTTCAAGCCCGGTGAGATCACGCCGGAGGAAGCACATAAGGTGGGCTATGAATTTGCCACCCGCTTTCTGAAAGGCAAGCATGCCTTTATCGTCTGCACCCATACCGACAAAAAGCATATCCACAACCATATCATTTGGAACTCCACCACGCTGGACTGCAAGCACAAATTCCGGGATTTTCGCGGTTCCTGGCGCGCTGTGTCAAGACTCAGTGATCTGCTTTGCATCGCTCATCAGCTCTCTGTTGTGCAGCAGCCGACACGGTATGCGCATACGCATTACGGCAAGTGGCTTGGCAATCGTGCCAAGCCCTCCAACCGGGAGCAGCTGCGGATTGCCATTGATGCAGCGCTGTCCCGGCACCCGCACACCTTTGACGCTTTTCTGGAATTGATCCGGCAGGATGGGTACATTGCAAAGCCCGGAAAGCAGCTGGCGCTCTGCAAGGAGGGACAGAAAGCAATCCGTCTGGACTCCTTGAAGGACGGCTACACCGAGGACGATATCCGCGCGGTGATTGCCGGACAGAAGCAGCACCGGCCGCGCAAGAAAAGAAGCACCGGCCTGTCCGAAAACATCCAGCGGGTCATTGATCTGGAAACCGTCCGTGCCAGGGACAAGGGTATTGCCTATGAGCGTTGGGCGACCAATTTTAACAGCAATGCTGCGTCAAAATCTCTTTTGTATCTGCAAACCAACTATGACGGCAGCTATGAAAAACTTGCACAGGCAGCGGATGAGATGAGTGCCCGCAGTCGTGCGCTGTCCGGTCAGATGGCTGCGGCACAGAAGCGGCTGGAGGAGATCGACATCCTGCGGCGGCACATACTCAATTATGCGCATACAAGGGAGGCCTTTCAGCAGTACAAAGCCTCCGGGTATTCCAAAAAGTTTCTGGAGGAGCATTTGCAAGAGATTGAAACGCACCGGGCCTCCAAGCGTGCGTTCAATGAGCTTGGGCTTAAAAAGCTGCCATCGAAAAAGGCGCTTGATGCTGAGTACAGCCAAGTGCTGGCAGAGAAAAAATCGCTTTATGCCGCGTACTGTGAGGAACAGAGGAAGCTCAAAGAGATCCTGGTTCATCAGGAGAATCTGCGTCCGTATCTTGCGCCGCAGGAGCCGCAGACGCAGAAAAGAAAAGAGCAGGACGAGCGTTGAGCGTCCTGCGTGAAGCACCGAAGGTGCGCTGCCATATCGCCCTGCGATATGTGTTCTGGGGGCTTGGGGGAAGATTTCCACCAACAAGCGAAGCGGGAGTCCAGCGTTTGCTGGATTCCCGCTTTTGCAAGAGTTTGTATAAACACTTGCCCTGCTTGCCACTACCGTTCGTCTAAATCTTTAAGGGATAGAGTACTCTTTCAAAAGCTTGACACCGGAATGGATTTCTGCTATTATATGACCGAAAGTTTGAAAACGGTCATAAATTCAAGGAGCGTGCGCAGTGGCTTTTACAGACGAACAGAATGAGACGATTCGCAAAGACCTAATCCGCGAGGCCCGGCGCTGCGGCATTACCATCGGGATGCGGAAAACCTCCGTGGAGCAGCTGACAAATGCCGTTGGGATATCCAAGGGATCGTTTTATAAATTCTTTGATTCCAAGGAGCTGCTGTTTTTCGCCGTGCTGGAGGACATCCACACGGAGGGTTATGCGGCGGCGCAGAAGACCTTGCAGGAAAACGAGTCCCTACCTCCGGCGGACCGCGCGGCGGCGGCGATCCTGGCGGCGTGCCGGTGGCTGGCCGAGACGAAGGCCTTCTTGTTCATCGAAAATGACGCGGATTTTCTCCTGCGCAGGCTGCCGGAGGAAGTGAAAACCGCGCACTACCACGACGATGAGACCCACATCCGCGCGCTGCTGGAAGCGGGCGGCTTGCAGCCGAAGGGCGGCATGGCGCTGGCCGCCGCGACAGTGCGGGGTTTGATCTTGACTGTCTCCCATCAGGAGCAGATCGGGGCGCGCTATCCGCAGGTGCTGGAAACGCTGGTGCGCGGCGCCTGCCGGGAGCTGTTTTCATAAGCGCCAAAGGCCGCAGCGATGCGGCTTTTCATAAGAACCAAGGTTAGCTGCCTCTAACCGATGCCTTGCCAATGTGGGTTAGATTGGTCTAACATTTTGCTGTGAGGACAGGACAATGAAAAAACGACAAAATTTCTGGGACAAAAACGCCGGGCGGTATGACCGCTTCATGCGCAAGGACGCGGCGGCCTATGATCAGATGTACGGCTTGCTCCGTCCGGTGGTGCGGCACAAAACGGTGTTGGAGCTGGCCACCGGCACGGGGCTGATCGCCAAAAATATCGTGAGCAGCGCCGCGCACATTGAGGCGACGGACGCATCCGAAGAGATGATTGCGCAGGCCAAGCGGGACAACAGGTCCTCCAAGCTGCACTTCTCCGTGCAGGATATGTTTTGCCTTCCCTACGCCGACGGCAGTTTTGACGTGGTGATCGTGTCCAATGCCCTGCATATCGTGCCGGAGCCGGAGAAGGCTCTCTCCGAAATTCGCCGGGTGCTGAGGGACGACGGCGTGTTGGTGGCGCCCACCTTTACCCATGCGGACAACGCCCTCTTTGGGAGGGTCAAAGCGTTTTTCATGAAGCTGGCGGGTTTTCCGCTGCACAGCAAATGGACGAGCGCGGAATATCTGGCATTCCTGCGGGAAAACGGCTGGACGGTGCAGAAAAGCGCGGTCTTGACGGCATCCTTCCCGCTGACTTACGCCGAGTGCGTGAAGACGGAGGGATGAACCATGCAGATATTAGAACACGGACAGGAGCATGAGCGGACACTGCTGTTTTTTTCCTGCACCGCAGAGCCTGTATGGGCTTTTGCGGATACCATTGCGCTGCTTTCTCGGAAATGGCACGTTTTTCAGGTGGTGTATGACGGCCATCAGCCGGAGTATCCCGGCGACTTTACCTCCGTGGAGCAGACCGTGGATGAAGTGACGGAATATCTGAAAAGCCGCGGCGTCTCCCGACTGGACGGGGCCTATGGCTGCTCTATGGGCGGGGCGTGCCTGACCCGCCTGCTGGCGCTGGGTCTGTTCCCGATTGACCGAGCCATCATTGATGGTGGGATCACGCCCTACCAGTTGCCCTGGCTGGTGCGAAGACTGCTGCTGGCGCGGGATGTGCTGTCCTTCAAAATGGCGGCAAACAACAGAAAGATTCTGGAAGCGGCTTTTCCGCCGGAACGGTTTACCCCCACAGGGCACGACCCCAAAAAGGAATACGACGATATGGCGGAGTACCTTAAAACCTTCTCTGACAGGACGATTCGCAATGTGTTCTGGTCTGCCAACAATTACACACTGCCGCAAATGCCCGCAAAAATCAGCACAAAAATCACCTACTGGTATGGCGACGACGAAAAGAAGGACCGCAGACGCGACATTCAATTTATCAAGCACTATTTTCCGCAGACTCGCATCCACGGTATTCCCAAGATGGCCCATGCGGAGCTGGTGATGGTGCATCCGGAGGAGTTCTGCCGGTATGCGGAAAAATTTCTGGCTTTGCAAGCGGAGGAAGCATAACATGAAAGAAAAAATCAAGCTCTCCGGCGTGCCGGAGACCATGCTGCAAACCATTTATGCGAGGGCGAAAGAGAGCTGGGGCCGCGGTGCGATCC
>DBFXIC010000116.1:0-5913 GCA_048455095.1 Anaeromassilibacillus sp. | reverse complement strand
GGGGGCATCCCTGCAACACGCGCCGTAAAAGATACGCCGCCGCAGCCTGGTCATAACGGGACGGCGGAAAACGGAACATCACGTTTATCAAAGGAGGAGCTTATGAAAAAAAGGCTGTTAAGTCTGGTCCTCTCTCTGGCGATGGTCTTTACCATGCTGGCGCCGGTGGCGTCCGCAGCGCCAAAGGCGGACGAAGCGCTTACGCGTCACGGACTACAGGGGGAGTACTACTTGGTGAAAGACACAAGCGGCTTTCCCTTTACAACTTTGAAAGGCATCTACGTGGACCCCAATATCGCGTTCAGCGATACGGAAAGTATGCTGGCCCAGCGTACCGGCCAAAACGACTGGTGCGGCGCGCGCTGGACAGGCCGCCTCGTCGCCCCCACGACGGGCGAATACACCTTCTATTTCTATACGGACAACGGCGCACGTCTGTACGTGGACGATATGGAAACACCCATCATCAATTGGTGGGTCAACCAGTGGGACGTTGAGCAGAAGAGCAGAACCATCCATCTGGAAGCGGGCCAGGCCTACGACTTCAAGATGGAATGGTTTGAAGCGACCGGCGGCTCCCATGCGTATGTGCGTTGGTCCAACGACCAGGGCATGAAGAAAACGGAGATCCCTGCTTCCGCATTTTATCTCCCGGCCGACTTTTCCGGACTACTGGTGGACGATATGAACACAGACAACGCCCAGCTGGATAAGGATGAAGGCCTGGGCGGCACGATCACCCTTACCGGTGAAAATTTCACAGCGGACACCGTTGCAGAAATGGTTACACTGGGCGGCTCTTCCCTGGAGCCGAAGGCGGTCATGGAGATGGTTTCCGCAAGCGATACCGAGCTGGTACTCCGTGTTCCGGAAACGCTGAAACCCGGCGCATTTAAGATCAGGCTGCAAAAGGGCATGTTCATCCAGAATACCAACCAGTATGTTGTGGTTACTTCCAGCTCCGGCAGTGAGATCGCACGCAGCGAACATCCCCG
The DNA here is from genome assembly GCA_048455095.1 of Anaeromassilibacillus sp. Lineage (GTDB taxonomy): Bacteria > Bacillota > Clostridia > Oscillospirales > Acutalibacteraceae > Anaeromassilibacillus. The sequence goes on along the minus strand of DBFXIC010000116.1, from coordinate 4,918 downwards.
TCCGGACTGGAAACGCGACAAGTGGATGAACCTGAACGGCGTTTGGGATTTCAACTTTGACCCCAAAAAAGAGGGCGAAGAAGGCAAGTGGTACGAATCCAAGGACTACGAGCTCAAAATCAACGTCCCGTTCCCGTGGGAATCTCCGGCCAGCGGGATTGAAGACACTGCCTATCTCGGCACCGCGTGGTATGAGCGCGGCCTGAACCTGGATGATTCCTGGGTGGCCGACGGCGAGCAGGTCTTCCTGAAATTCGGCGCGGTCGACTGGAAATGCACCCTCTATGTCAACGGCGAAAAGGTCGGCGACCACGAGGGCGGCTATACCCCGTTTGAATTCAACATCACCGATTATGTTAAGGCAGGCGACAATAAGATCACCCTGATGGTGAACGATGAAGCCTCCTACGGCAAGGACGAATATCCGGCGCTGGTCGGAAAACAGGGCACCAACGCGCCCTGCGGCTACACCCACACCAGCGGCATCTGGCAGACGGTCTATCTGGAAGGCCGCAGCAGCACCTATCTGGATTATGCACATGCGAATCCGGATGTGGACAACTCCTCTGTCAAATACGATCTGAAAATTCAGAGCGACGCGGACAAGACTGTTACCGTCGCCTACGACTTCAAGAGCGTCCTGTGGGATGACGATAAGGGCGAGAATGTCGAGACCGGTTCCACCGTCAGTGGAGCGCAGGAGATCAGCCTCAAGGCGGGCGAGAATCTCGTCTCTTTGCAGCCCATCTCCATCGAGAACCAGAAGCTGTGGAACTTTGATTCCCCGAACCTCTACGAAGGCGCCATCAAGCTGATGGACGGCGAAACCGTCCTGGATAGTGTTTCCACGTACTTTGGCCAGCGCAAAATCAGCACGGAGAAGTACGATGGAAGAAATTATGAGTACATCTATATCAACAATGAGCCGGTATTCCTCTCCGGATTGCTGGACCAGGGCTTCTGGGGCGAGGGCATCTATACGGCGCCCAGCGAGGAAGCGTTGAAATACGATATCAAGGCCATGCGCGACCGCGGATTTAATATGATCCGCAAGCACCTCAAGATCGAGGACCCGCTGCAGTATGTTTGGGCGGACCGCCTGGGCATGTTTGTGTGGCAGGATATGCCGCACGCCACATATATGAATGCGAAGTCCGACGGCGGCCCAACTCCCGGACGCGTGGTGTATGAGTACGCGCTGGAAAAAATGCTCGACCGCAACTACAACCATCCCAGCATCATCGCCGTGATGCTCTTCAACGAAACCTGGGGCATCGACCACAACGGCAGGAGAGCCAACGACGGCATGACCACCAACGAGTGGATTCAGTACCTGTACCACAAGACCAAGGAGCTCAACCCGAACCTGCTGGTCGAGGATATGAGCCCCTGCAACGAAGACCACATCCAGCCCACAGACCTGAATACCTTCCATATGTATCCGAAGGGGTATCAGGATTCCAAGAACACGGTGGCCAGACATGAGAGCGGAACCTATCCCGGCTCCGGCCACAACTTCTGGGGCAACTTTGTCCAGGAGAGCGAGCCGTGGCTGAACAGCGAATATGGCGGCGTCGACGCGTATGCGGGCGACTACGACGTCTCCTGGTGCTTCAAGTATCAGACGGATATCCAGCGCCAGTATGAAAAGCTCAACGGTTTTGTCTATACCGAGCCGTTCGACGTCGAATATGAGCGCAACGGCGTCCTGACCTACGACCGCCGCGACAAGGTCTTTGGCTACGACGAAGTGGCCTACGGCGGCGATATGCGGATCAACGACCTGACCGAGCCGAACTATGTGGGCGTGGACATCAACCCGGCCCTCAAGTGCGCGCCGGGCAGCCAATATACCGCGCCGGTCGTGGCGATCAACTGGTCCGGTGAAACGCTGGAACACCCGGTCCTCAAGTGGCGCTTCGACGCGACCGACACCTACGGCAACTACATCACCACGGGCAAGAGCGGAGAGGTCGCCTTGACCTATGCGCCGTACACCCGCGAGCAGCACAATATTTCCTTCTCGCTGCCAAACCAGAAGTGCGTGGGCACGCTCACCGTCTGGATTGAAAACAACGGGGAGAAAGTTGTCAAGAATTTTGCCAACGTGATTGTCACCAACGGCAAGGACAGCGCGCCGGTCAGCATCCTTAGCGAGGAAAATGCAGTGCTGCGGCAGGCGGCCGCTTCCTCCGACACAGTTAAGAACGGCGTGGGCGCGGTCACCTATGAATACACCGTGCCGCAGGGCTTTGACGTGGAGAACCTGAAGAGCATGCGCATCATTGCGGAGGCCTCTTCGCGCAAGGATGCGACCGTCAACCACGGGATCAACAATTCCGCGCTGTCGCAGACAACGGACGGCAGCGAGTATCCCTCCGACATGACCGTGTCCATCAATGGCCATGAGGTCGATACCGTGTTCCTCCCGGATAACCCGAGAGACATCCGCGGCACCCTGACCCTGCCCAACGGCGAGCTGCGCGGCGCGAGCGCCGGCAACTTCGGCTACCTGGTCAACCTGAACGTCCCGGCGGACGTCCTGGAAGCGTTGAAGGCGGAGCTCGCGGAGAGCAACACCCTCACCGTCTCCTACGAGGTCAAGGAGGACGCGGCGCACAAGGGCGGCGTCCGGATGTATAACGAGAACAACGGCCGCTATTCTGTGAATCCGATGGTTGTCCTGAATCCCGAGGACGTCACCGGCGAAACGGTCGCTCCGGAAGGCGACAACTATAGCGTAGAGACGGAGGTCACCGCATCCAACCTGGGCTTCTTTGCCCGTTATAATAAGGAAGAAGGCAGCGGGTATAAGGTATCCATGGATATGGGCGAAGTCATCCTGTCGAAAGCCGATGGAACCAACCTGGCAATTGCAAAAGCAGAGGACGTATCAAAGATCAAGGCGACGTTCTTCGACGATCATATCACCGTCTATTTGGACAACAACCCGGTCCCGGTGATCGACCTGTACGATTACAGCAAGTTCTCCGGCATGGCCGTCCCCACCGGCGATGGCACGCTGACCGTATCCCCCGAGAGCTATGATGTGCTCACCGCGGGCGACGCGCAGGCGGACGTGCAGTTCACGGACTCCTTCAACAAGGGCTCCGGCACCACGGCGGGACGCCCGAACCCGACGTTTGAAAAGCGCTACACCATCATCAAGGGCGACAAGAACACCCCGAACGATTCCGTGAAATCCGACGGCGTGTGGAACGGCTCCAACGACAACAACAACCTCTACATGGAGGCTGACTGGGGCAACAAGGCCATCATCAACAACACTGAATCCACCGACATGGTCGCGGAAGCGGACATGACCCTGACGGAAGTCAAACCCGGCACCAACGGCAATATGGGCCTGATCATCCGCGGCAGCGAATACAAGGATAACGTCGACGGCGCCAATGGATACTATGCGGGCATTGGTGAGGGCTACATTCAGGTTGGCCGGATGCACAACGGCTGGACCGAGCTGGCCAAGGTCGATGCGCCGGTCGCAGTCGGTGAAACACACCGCCTTCGTATGGTGGCGGTCGGTTCGAGAATCCGCGTCTATCTGGACGACGAGGCCGAGCCGAGAGTCGATGTGTACGACAGCACCTATCCGAGCGGCAGCGTGGCATTGCGCGGCTTCCGCTGCAAGGGTATCTTTGACAATGTGGTCGTTTCCACCGCACCGCGCTATGAGGCGGACTTTGAAAACGGCAGCATCGCAGAGTGGACTGCCTCCGGCGCTTCCTGGAATCTGGAAGACGGCGCATTGAGTGCGTCCGGCGAAGCGGCTGCACTGGTCGGCAACGCGGGCTGGACCGATTACGAGCTCTCCGCAGACGTGGCTGTGGGAGAAAACGGGAAAGCAGGCCTGGCGATTCGCGCGGGCGTTCAGAAGGAGCGTCTCTCCGGCTACTATGTGGCATTGGACGAAGCAGCGGACAAGATTCAGGTGATCCGCTCTATGAGCGGCGTGGAAAATGTGCTCGAAGAGGCAGAACTGGACGTCGCCGCGGGCGAGAACTACAATCTCAAGGCGAGAGTGGTCAACAACACCGTGCGCGTCTACGTGGACAACGGCGAAGAGGCGGTTCTTACCGCAAAGATCAATGAGTTTGGCAATGGCAAGGCGGGCCTGGCGGTGCTCACCGGCACGGCTTCCTTCGACAATGTCCGGGTTAAGGACAAGTTTATCTATGAAGAAGATTTCTCCGACGGCAGCCTGGACGGCTGGAATATCATCAGCGGCGACTTCTCCGTGAAGAACAATATCCTCACGCTGAAGGACGGCGCGGGCAAGAAGATGGTCGACGGCTACACCACATGGGACGACTATGTGATTCAGGCAAAGGTCAAACTGGACGTCCGCAGCGATACGAAGTCCAATGCGGGTTATATCTTCCGTTGCTCCGACTTCGGCACCGGCCAGGACGACCAGTACGGCTATGTTTCCGGCATCAACTATAATGCCAGGGAACAGACCGGCGAATCTGCCAGCGGCCTGGAGACCGGCGACATCCACTATGGATGGCGTTCCATCATGAATGATCACAGCTTCAAGATCGACCCGTCTAAGTGGTATGATTTTGAGATAAAGGTCATCGGCAACAAGATCACGGCGTCCGTGGACGGCGTGGAATATTACACCGTTGAGGACAATGCGTACAGCTACGGCATGATCGGCATCCGCAATTTCAATTCCGGTCTGCAGGTGCAGGACTTCAAGGTCATTCCGGCGGATGAATATGAGAAGGAGATCCCGTCCGAGCATATGCTGACGGTGAACTTCCCGAAGAATGTGAAGCTGTCCATCGGCGGCGAGGAGCAGAAGCTCGCAAACCTGCTGGGCGCGTACAAGGCGGTCGTAATGGCCGATACCGGCCTGGAGTTCAGCTTTGCCCCGGCAGTGGAAGGCCGCGAG
>DBFXIC010000115.1:0-9147 GCA_048455095.1 Anaeromassilibacillus sp. | reverse complement strand
GTGGAAAATATTTTTGAAGATGGGCAATGGTCAATCCTTGAATGGCGTGATCCATTGGGGTTACGGGGGTGTGGTTTTTTTCAGGTAGTGAATGGGAAAATTCTATTCCAACGAGGCTATTGGGATAAGCTCTCATTTTTGAAGCAGCACAATCTTCCAATAGAGTAAATATGACATTCTAGGAGAAAATATGGAATATCGGACATTAGAAAATACAGATTCCGTTTGTATATACGAAGCGTTTACACAGGCGTTTTCTGATTATCAGGTTTCAGTTGATATGCCTTTTAAATCTTTTGAAACAATGCTGAAAAGAAATGGATTTATGCCTGCGGTTTCAGTTGGAGCCTTTGCAGATAGAACGCTTGTCGGTTTTATCTTGAATGGAGTGAGAGATTGGGATAACGAAAAGACAGTATATGACCTCGGAACAGGAGTTATCCCCGATTTTCGGAGAACAGGAATTATGGGGGAGTTATTGAATCTGGTTAGAACTATATGTATAAAAAATAAAATCAGCGTGTATCAACTGGAAGTGATTCAGGATAATGAGAAGGCGCTTACTTTATATAAAAAGCAGGGATTTCGAATTAACAGAATATTGAATTGTTACCAACTGACGGGCAAGATAAAAGAACCGGGCGTATATAAAGTGTGGAAACTGGAACATCCAGAAAAATTACAAGATGATCAATGGACAGCAGTCAAAGATTTTTGGTCTTATCCACCTTCATGGCAAAACGCAAAAGATGCTGTTTGTGCAATCGCTAAATCCTTTTCCTATACGATTGTTAAATTTGATGGAAACTTGATTGGATATGGTATTGTGGACAAAATGAAAGGAGATATTGTACAGTTAGCGGTACATCCCAAATATCGCAGAATGGGAGTTGCCACAGAGATTTTGTTAGATTTACTTAAACAAACAAAGAGTTTAGAGATGAGAGTAATAAATGTGGATGAACGAGATCAGGCATTGAACGCTTTTTTGAAGAAGTTGAAATTTAGTGTATTTGTTAAACAATATGAAATGAGAAAACATTTTTTTGCTTAGAATATTGTATAGATGAAGAAGCTGACTTTGAAGGCAGTTGTCAGTAAAGGAGCAGCTATGAGATATAACAAAATAATAATATTAAAGAATGGTATGGAATGTTGTTTGAGAAATGCAACTGAAAGTGATGGACAGCTTGTGTTAGATAACTTCAATTTAACTCATACCCAAACCGACTATTTACTTACATATCCCGATGAAAACACTTTTGATGCAGCACAGGAAAGCCGGATTCTGAAAGAGAAGGAAAATAGTGAAAATGAAATCGAGATTATTGCTATAATTGATGGCGCAGTGATAGGGACTGCTGGAATCGAGGCAGTAGGGGCGAAATACAAGGTGCGGCATCGTGCTGAATTTGGTATTAGCGTTCTGAAAAAGTTCTGGGGACTTGGAATTGGACAAGCATTGATGACTTCATGTATTGAATGCGCTAAAACTGCGGGATATAGCCAGCTTGAATTGAGTGTAGTTGCTGAAAATGTAAGGGCATTCTCCATGTATGAAAAAGCTGGATTTATCGAATATGGCAGAAATCCGAAAGGTTTTAATTCTCGTAAGACAGGGTTTCAAGAAGTTATTCATATGAGGTTGGAATTGTAATGGACAAAGAAAAGAAGAAAGCGCTTCGTGCGCAGTATGACCAACGAAAGCCCGACATGGGGATTGTCTGCTGGCAGAATGGCGAAAAAATGTGGATAGCAGTCTCAAAAGATGCCAAGTCTGATTACAACAGTTCCCTGTTTCAGTTGCAGCTTGGAATTTGGCCAAATCGCGAGATGCAAAAAGCCTTTACTGATAACCCCGACTCTTTTCAATGGTCGTTGCTAAAAAAGCTAGACTACAAGGAACGCGATGAGGAACACAGTGATGACTTGGAGTTTCTATACATGATGTGTATGGATGAATATCCGGATGCACAGCAAATGCGGCCCGGCAAAAGATAAATTCTCGTTTGCAGAATAAGCCTATATATCATCTTAGTGACAAAATTTATAAGGAAACTCTGAGCAAATCAACCATTTAAAACTTCAAGGAGGGAATTGCGGGTGAAAACTTGTAGCATATGCCAATTTTCATAGCGTTTTGCTCCATATACCTTCTCCATTGCGTTCTCTTGGGGCAAAAAAGGGCGCAATACCCCCTCGTCAGGAAGCGGCGAGTTTTCGCCCAGCCCTCGCAAGCATATACAGATTGGCGCAGGCAAACATTGCGTACAGACGGTTCTCGTTTTTTCGCAGGCCCCGGTACACGACTTTTCTGTAACCAAACAGGCACTTGATGATCCGAAAAACGTGTTCCACCTTGCAGCGCACGGAGGACTTCCGGTGTTCGATAAATCTTTCCCAATCAATGGCGTTGTCGGATACCCTGGGCAGGCTCTTCGGGCGGCGGTTGATGCGGTAGTCGATGCCTGAAAGGTGCGGATCGTTATTTACTTCGTCCCTTTTCTCAACGCCGAGATAGCCTGAGTCCCCGTAGACAACTTCATCGTCTTCACGGATCAGACTTGCCGCCTGTGTGATATCGTGGTCATTTGCCGCCGTGACCGTCATGGTATGAACAAGCCCTGTGCCAGCGTCCACACCAACGTGGCATTTCATCCCAAAACGCCACTCGCTGCCTTTCTTTGTCTGATGCATCTCCGGGTCGCGCTCTCTCCGGGCATTTTTCGTGGAACTGGGCGCATTGATGATCGTCGCGTCCACAATCGTGCCGCCCCTCATCATGTGGCCCGACTTCACCATTACCCGGTTGATTGCATCGAAAAACAGCTTGTTCAGCCCGTTCTCCTCCAACAAATGCCGGAATTTGCACAGTGTTGTCTCGTCTGGCACATCCCCCGTCATGAAGTCGATGCCTGTGAATCTACGCATGGCATAGCTATCGTAAATCGCGTCCTCCGTCGCCGGGTCAGACAGGTTGAACCAGATTTGAAGCAAATACATCCGCAGCATTTTCTCGATCCCCATCGGTGGGCGTCCGCGTTTTCCGGATGGATAGTATGGCTCAATGACTCTTACCCACTCGTCCCACGGGATGATTTCATCCATGATTTCCAAAAATTCTTCCCGCTTTGTTTTCTTCTTCCGGCAGCTGTATTCCACGTCCGTAAATGTTTCCTGTTTCATTCTGTACACCACCTGCGCCTTTCTTGTCCCTATTTTATCTCATTTTGCGCTGCTGCGGATGACTATTTAATCAGAGGCTCCATAAATATGCACTAATTTTGAGCTTAAAGACATTGGAAACACGAAAGCGAATTGGGAGATAAATAATAATATCTTTTCATCAAAATAGTTCTCACTGATGGATATGGGCGGAGGTCTTTAACAAGCCGTTTTAGACCTCCGCGTTTCTTAAAACTTGATTGCAAATTATGTCAAAATGCGTTTCAACTTGAGACACATTTCAGAAAGGGGGAATATCTGAATGGAGTACAGCGCCCTAACAATCGGACTGACAGACGAATTGTTTTCCAATATACAGACTTTGCTCACATCCAATCTGCGCTTTACTCCATCGCTGACTGTACAAGATGCCAGCCGGCTGCTGATTCAACAGGTATTCCACCTGCTGGTTGTGGATTTGGAGTATCTGCGGAGCATCCTGCAAGTTGACTGGCTACCCAGCGTCCGGCGGGTCACATTCGTTCCGATAGTCGTTCTGTCTGATACCCCGGAGCGTGATTTGCACTCTTTAATACATCATGGTGTGGATATATGTATTTCAAGCAAACAAGCGCCATTCCTGATTGCGGACATAATACTTTCCCAGTTGCGGCGTTACACAGAGTACAATCATTTCAACAATCCAGAAAACGCAGAAGCAGCTTCTTTCCAAGCCGGAGACATTTTTATTGATCCGCCCCGTCGTATGGTAAAAGTCCGGGGGCAGTCCGTAAACCTGCGACCCCGTGAGTTCTCTTTGCTGCTGTACTTCATGCGGAATATCAACATTGTACTAACCTCTGAACAGATATGTGAACACGCTTGGGGAATGGAGGGAAGCTATAAGCGAGGTGTGTCTGGCCCTATTGCTATTCTGCGAAAAATAATCGAAACAGACCCTACCTGCCCCCGTTACATCGAAACCGTCTCCCGAATCGGGTATCGCTTTACGGCGTATCATAGCGAAATTTGCGATAATTATAGCGATGATGAAGTCGCTCTGTAGGGGTTTTGTAGGAATTGAAATGTAAAATGCTGGTATTTACTGGAAAGGAGCATTTTACATGAAAACTCCACGAATGATAGCAAACCATGAGAAGGCCGTCGTCCCAAGGCAAGGGACGGCGGCCTTTTCCATTTCGACACAGTTCCACCAACTTCCAAACAGAATGGCATTTCCGGCCATTTCTCACGGGCGGGGTGAGAAATGCAGCACAATAGATAACCTTTTGCCGAAAGCCCACTACTTTCGCCGCGGTTTGGCAAAACACCCCCTTCCACTTGTAATAAGGATAGAGGGGCAAATAAAGCCCTTCTCCGGCCGGGAGGTATTGCCATGAGTATGGAGCAAAACAAGGAACACGCCTTTGACGCCTTTTGTAAGCGGGTGGTCAAGAACGAGGCAGTAAATATCCAGTTGGAGTATTCCAGGCAGGAGCAACAGGAGGTTGTTTTCTCTGACCTCACCCCGGAGGAACGGCGGCAGCTTCAATACATAGATACCTATGCCCCGGAACGGAGAGTATTCCGTCTTTTCGGAATGGATATGGAAATCTCGGACGGCAACCTGGGGCGGGCGCTGGACGCTGTTTCAAAAGAGCGGCGTGATATTGTTCTGCTGGCCTATCTGCTGGGAATGACAGATGTGGAAATTGCCAAACGGCTCGGTCTTAATCGCTCCACGGTGCAATACCGCCGTACAAGCACGTTGGAACAACTACGGAAGATCATGGAGGAAAACGGATATGAATACCACAAACAGTAAGCAGCAGAAACTCCGCACCCCCCGCTATAAGCTCCTGCCCTATGCTACCATCCAAGCGGCCACCCAAGGCGATCCTGACGCTATCGCCGCTGTCTTGCGGCACTATGAGGGTTATATCGCCAAGCTGTCCACCCGCCGCTTGTTTGACGAGATGGGGAATGTTTATCTCTGCGTGGACGAGACCATGCGGCGGCGTCTGGAAATCAAGCTGATCGCTGGAATCTTGACCTTCAAGGTAGCATGACCTTTTCATTGGCCCGGCTGGCAGCCTGTCCAGCCGGGCCGGAGAAATACGTCTCAAATTGAGACACATTTCGACACCGCCGCCATCCGGCCCAAGCCCACCGCACCCGGCGGGCCTGTGCGGGCTGGCGACAGCCCTTCTATCTGCTACAACATAAGGCAGACCCCCTTGTACCTTGAAAATTGCATGACCGGCCAAACAGGATATGCCTTTCCGGGAAAGTGTGCATTTGCGCGCCAAGGGGAGCAATACGTCGCTGAATGATGTGCAGGGGCAGGAACGGGTTTGGATAGAACGGCATTTATACCAGGGCTGCATCCGCATGAGGGTGCGGCCCTGCCATTTTACAGAAGGGAAGTTATGCTTATGAACAAAGCGGCTCCACTTGCGGCCCTGCCCGATAAAGGCCCGCAGGCCCAGGTGCTTTTTGTCGATGGTCATAAGGTCACGGTCAGATACAGCGGGGATAAAAATCCCCCGGCGCTCCAGGCCATCAAGGACGTGCTTATCAATAGCGTTTCCACTCAAAAAGACTGATTTTTTGCATATTTTGGTGAAATATGAGATAATAATGGTGTAGATGGCACCTTGAAAAATAAATAGAACTGGCCGCCATATAGCACCGCCAGAACAGGAGGTAATCTATATGGCGGAACAAATCATCCAACTTGCGAAAAATGTCTTAAAACGAGTGGTATGTCTTTACCGTGTTTCCACGGTGGGACAGGTAGAAAAAGACGACATTCCCATGCAAAAGCAGTTTTGCCGTGAGTTTGTCCAGCGTCAACCGGGATGGGAGATCGTCAAGGAGTTTTCCGAGAAAGGTGTTTCCGGCTTCAAGGTCTCGGCCAAGAAAAGGGACGCAGTACAGGAGATACAGCGGATGGCCCTGCAAGGCGAGTTTGATATTCTGCTGGTATTCATGTTTGACCGCCTGGGCCGAAAGGACGATGAAACTCCCTTTGTGGTGGAGTGGTTCGTGAAGAACGGCATCGAGGTTTGGAGCGCGATGGAGGGACAACAGCGTTTCGATAATCACGTTGATAAACTGCTGAACTACATACGCTACTGGCAAGCCTCCGGGGAGAGCATTAAAACCTCTGTCCGTGTCAAGACCCGCATTAGCCAGTTGACCGAGGAAGGCTATTATACCGGCGGCATCGTCCCCTACGGCTACCGCCTGGAAAATCGGGGCCGCACAAACAAACGGAATAAAGAGGTCTGCGACCTTGCCATTGACCTCGACGAGGCCGAAGTTGTTAAAGTGATTTTCCAGAAGTATGTCTATGAGGGCTACGGCTCCCAGCGCATTTCCCGGTATCTGGCCGAGCAGGGCTTCCGCAATCGCAAGGGGGGCAATATTCCCACCACCAGCATTAACCGCATTATCAAAAATCCCCTCTATATCGGTATCCTCTGCAACGGTGAGAGTAGGTCAGAAAATGTATTGACCGAGCTTCAAATCATCGACGTTGACCTGTTTGAGAGGGCGCAGAAGATGATAGAGAGCCGGGCAAAGCCCCGCACCGCCCACAAGGAGATCCCACTCAATACCAGAGGGCAATCCCTTTTGGTGGGGAATGTTTATTGCGGCCATTGTGGCAAGCGGCTGACGCTGGCGACCAGCGGACGGAAGTATCAGAAGAAGGACGGCACCGTAGTCAACAAGACCTACGCCCGCTATCAATGCTCTTATAACATTCAGCACCCCGGCGGGTGTGATGGGCCGTCAGGCTACGGCGCGGCCAAGCTGGACGACCTTGTGGATCAAATCATCCGCATCCAGTTTGAACGCATTAAAACGGCCCCGCCCCAAGCGTTGATACGGGAACAGCAGAGCCGGGAGGTAGAAATCGCCAAGGCAAAGCTGAACCTGCTGAACGGCCAGTATCAGCAGAAGCAGAGGGACTATCAGGACTTGAGGGCTGAAACGCTCCGTGTCATTCGAGGCGACAGCCGCTTGAATGTGGACTTTCTAAACAGCATTGTGGACGAGACCATTACGCAACTCAAAGAATTGGGACAGCAGGTGAAAGAAGCAGAAGCGGAGTTGCGTGAATTGGTGTCCGGGGCCGAACAGGTGAAAGAGGAATACGCGCAACTGATGAACTGGGCCGAGTTGTACGACAAATGCACCTTTGAAGCAAAGAAAATGATTGCGGCACAGTTTGTAAAGGCCGTACACGTCAAACGGGACTATGAGATAGATGTTGAGTTTAATGTAGCCTTTGACGAGTTCCAGAGCATTTACCTGGAGCCGGAGAAGGAGGACGAAAAGAAACGTGGAGCGTCAACGCTCCTGGCCCTGGGCGAAAATGTAGGGCAGGCGGTTTGACCGCTTGCCCCGGTTTAATCGGATGGTAGTCAACGGCGCTATAAGTGACAGGAACATTTTTCGACATTCCGTTTTCGTGCAAGTTAAATGCCTGCAAGCAACTAACACCAAAAAATATCTTTTGCTAAAACCGCACCGCTTGCCATTGAAATAGATGTTATATATGGCAAATTACCAGAGAAATCTACGATCATATGCCTTGTATATCCTTTACGTTTGCTATGCTCAGCAAGAGACATGCCGATTATATTATTCCCCGAAATTTTAATCATGACTTGTTTGAGTCCATCGCTTGTCAAATTTTTGCAAGAGTCCCAATTAAATTCAGTTTCAAACACTGCTTCCGATGTCAGCGCAACTGGTTCCCCCTCTCCTAACTGTATTGTTGCATTTCCAGAAAACGTCACCTGTATCGCAAAGAGCGCCTGATCCGTAGGCGGAACCAAATAGAGCATGTATGCTTCTCCGTCAGATGGCTCTGGCATCGGGAGCCAGTCAGCGGGCCGGGTTGCCTTGTATACACTCATAGGATCAGTCGGATCATAGCTCCCTCCTCCGCCCGTCATGGTCCCCGTGACCAGGCCGTATTTTGTAATCGCCTTTTTCCCTTCGGCAATGTCCGCGGCGGTGGCGTTCGCCTGTGTCTGTGCCGTATGCCAACCGGTCACGGCGGCGTCGATTTCCACGCCGGTGTGCATGAGGGCGTAGGTGTCGTCTGCTCCCACTCCACCCGGCCCCGCAGCGCGCGTCAAACCATCCATATCAATTCCCTCCCATGTCCAGCAGCCAGTCTATTGCCGCGTCAATTTCCACGTTCGTGTAATTCAGCATGTAATCCAGGCCGTCCGCCGTGCGCAGCTCCGCGCGATTGATATCCACAAGAATATACCCCAAATATTCCATCAGCACGCCGTAGGCCTCCGCGCCGACGATCAGGCGGCATGCCGCGCCGGCTGCGACGCTCTGCGGGTCGAGCTGGGCCGACGTAATCCTAACGGACATGCATGATCACCTCTGCTACACGCTTATTTTCTCCGGCCTCAAATGTAAATCGGAGATTGTATTCGCCCTTGCTTAGAGGGCAGACTTTCGCGGCAAGGTAGGTGCATCCATCTTTTTCAGACAAATCGACTGTGCACGGTCCCTCCGCCTCCATGTCTCCCGATAAAATATGTACCAGCTTCCATTTAGCCCCTGTGATCACAGGGGCTATTTTGATGTCCGGTGGTGATTCGGGGGCATGGTAGCTCACGCTGATGATAACATCTCGATCATCTCCAAGCAGCCACTCCAGTTCAAAGCGCGCCAGCATGGCAGCACCCCCTTATCAATCTTATCTCATAGGTATCCGGAATCAACGATGTAATGTACAGATCGGATTCCAGGCGCAGGTAAACACAGTGTCCATCCACCATATAGAGTGTGCCGGTCCAATACGTTTGCTCTCCAATCGTGTTTTCCGCCCAAATCTCACAGACGTATTGCCCGTCTTCGAGGTCGGCGGGGACCGACGCTTCCCAGTCCCCGCCTTTTGTCATGTCAAACGTGAGGTCGAACGCATCCGCCCGGCCCCACACC
>DBFXIC010000114.1:0-2646 GCA_048455095.1 Anaeromassilibacillus sp. | reverse complement strand
GAAATGAACCCCTCCGAGGAAATTGTCTGCACCAGCCCGGAATATCAACTGTTGGTGCGCCAAATCGACCAGGAACAGGAGTACATCAGCGAAAAGTTGGATGCGGCAGATCGCATTCGGCTCGATCGTTTGGGGTAGCTCTATATGGACGAGGGGACCATGACCGGCTACGCGGGCTTTCTCTACGGCCTCAGGCTGGGGGTGCGGCTGATCGGCGAGATTTTTGCGCGGGATCAGGACTGACTTCCTTAAAACAGATCACAGCTCTTTTGCCCAATATTTCCGATCCAACGCGCGGTATTGAACCGCCTCCGCGGCGTGCACGGATTCGATCCGCTCGCTGCCGTCCAGGTCCGCAATGGTCCGGGCCACCTTGAGCACACGGTCATATGCGCGGGCGGATAGGCCGATCGTCTCAAACGCGCGCTTGAGCAGGCCGCGCGCACCGTTGCTCAGGATACAGTACTGGCGCATCCGGTCCGGCGTGATGCGCGCGTTGCACAGGATGCCCGTCCCGCGGAACCGCTCGTGCTGGATCGCGCGGGCGGCGTCCACGCGTCTCTTCACGTCGGCGGAGCTTTCCGAAGGTGCAGCGGAATCCAGCTTTTCAAATTCCACGGCGGGAACCTCAACGTGCAGGTCGAGGCGGTCCAGCAGAGGGCCGCTCACGCGGGCAAGGTAGCGCGACACCGCCCCGGCGCTGCAAATGCAGCGCTTCGCCGGGTGACCATAGTATCCGCAGGGGCAGGGGTTCATCGCGGCCACCAGCATGATGTTGCACGGGTACGATACCGCCCCGTATGCGCGGGAGATCGTGACCCGCCCGTCCTCGATGGGCTGCCGCAGCACCTCCATGGCGCTGCGGGAAAATTCCGGCAGTTCGTCCAAAAACAGAACGCCGTTGTGCGCGAGGGAGAGCTCGCCGGGCTTTGGGATGCTTCCGCCGCCCGAAAGGCCGGCCGAGGAAACCGTGTGGTGCGGCGCGCGGAACGGGCGGACGCGCACCAGGGAAGCGCCTCCGGGCAGCACGCCCGCGATGGAATGGATTTTGGTCGTCTCAATGGATTCCGTAAACGTCATATCCGGCAGGATGGAGGGCAGGCGCTTGGCGAGCATGCTCTTCCCGGAGCCGGGCGGGCCGATCAGCAGGATGTTGTGCATCCCGGCGGCCGCGATCTCCAGCGCGCGCTTGGCTTCCTCCTGCCCGCGCACCTCCGAGAAATCGGGAAGGGGTGCGCCGAACGCCTGCGCCTCCCCTTCGGGGGCGGCGGGGAGAAGCGGTTCCCGTCCGGTGAGGTGCGCGAGCAGGGACGCAAGGTCCCGTACGGGATAGACCTCCAACCCCTGCACGACCGCACCTTCGGCCGCGTTGTGCGCAGGAACATAGAAGCGCCGGAAACCGGCCTCCTTTGCGTGGACCGCCATCGCAAGCACGCCCCGTACCGGCCGCACCTCGCCGGAGAGGGACAATTCCCCGATGAACACGCTGTCGTCGAGATTGGCGTCCAGCTGGCCGGAGGCGCGCAGCAGGGCGACCAGAATGGGAAGGTCGTAGAGCGTGCCCTCCTTGCGCTTGTCCGCCGGGGCGAGGTTGACCGTAATCCGGCTGACAGGGAACTGGAACCCCGTGTTTTTCAGCGCAGCGCGGACGCGGTCCCGCGCCTCCCGCACTGCCGCGTCCGGTAGGCCGACCACGTCAAAGGCGGGCAGCCCGCGGGCGAGGTCGGCCTCCGCTTCCACCGCAAAGGCCTCCATGCCGTACAAGCCCATGCTGTATACCTTTTCTACCATGCCTGTCCCTCCGCTTTTCAATCGATGTCTTAAAATTATACGATAGGAACGGACAGGATACAGGAAAAGGCGGCAAAAATTCACCCGTTTTCCGCGAAAAAGCGTTATGGGTACTGTTTCAGCAGGTTGGGGACGTCCTCCGGCCGGACTGCGGGATGATGTACGCCGTCGATCACAACGTTGGGCGCGGCGCCACATTTTTTCAAACAGTTGCGCGTGTCCAGGCGGAAACGTCCGTCCGGCGTGACCGCTCCGGGGGAGACGCCCAACGCCTCCGTGAACGCTCGGAGCACCTTTGCGCCCCCCTTCGCAGAACACCGCGGGCCGGTGCAGACGGTGACCTGATGGCGGTAACCGGCCTCCGTCAACCCGGGAACCCGCTTGACCAGCGCCGCCACCAGCGCGGGCTTTGTACCGACCGCCTGGGCGACCCGCTGCTGGATATCCACCGGCACGCAGCCGTAGAGCCGCTGCACTTCGCGCAGAAGGGCGATCAACGCCTGCTGGTCGCCGGGTCCGGCGGTATCCTGATAAAATGCCAAAGCCGCAGCAAAAGCGGCTTCCCGTTCTTCCATGGAAATTCCTCCTTGATCAGGTTGTCTGGTTAGCGTTTCCACACCCGCGCGCGGGTATGCGGATGGGGTGCGAGAAAGCAAGCGCATGCCCACACAAAAAGCATCCCGGAAAAAGGCCCGGATGGGCTCTTCCAGGGATGCTTTTATAGACGGCCGATGAATTTTTCAGTACGGCTATTCCAAAATAAGGTTTGGACAGGGAAGCCGTCAGTTGGTCCAGCGTTCTTATTCGGCAAACTGCATGTTGGGGTAGACCTTTTTCAGGTAATCGTCCGTGTAG
>DBFXIC010000113.1:0-4162 GCA_048455095.1 Anaeromassilibacillus sp. | reverse complement strand
CTTCCATGGGGATTAGCACTTGTCCATCCGCGTTCATTCTTTCGTGTACGGCGTACACCAGGTTTCTCGGCACTACCGGTTCGGGACGCTGGTAAAACAGATCGTAGATATTGGTTTTATCACCCCGGAGGATCTCAAGCGTATCCGAGAAACCTTCGGTCACCAGCAAAGCTGTGGGCACGCCTTTGCGCTCCAGTACCGCGTTCGTCGCCACGGTAGAACCGTGCAGCATCTCTGACATATCGGACCAATCTTTTAAAAGTTTGTCCGCCCCTTCAATCACCGCTTCTTCCGGCCGTGAAGGCGTGGAGGCCACCTTCAACGTTTTCAGTTGAGTTTTTCCATTTTCTTCCTGAAATAAAATAATATCGGTAAATGTTCCGCCGATCTCTGCGGCAAATTTGTTTTTTACACTCATTTTTTGCGCTCCTCCTGCAAAATCATCATACATGCGCTCTTCCCATTGGAAATTTTGCGAATGTGCGGCAGTCCGCAATGATACTGCTCATACATTTCCCTTCCCGTTCGCACAAGCCTGCGCACCCACGAGGCGCGCAGGCTCTCTTTTCCTCAGTATGGACAGCCACAAACCAGCAATACAGAAGAATAATGATATCTGTTTTCACCCGTTCGGATCGCCGCTTTGCACTCCGCAGTCATTTCAAGCATTTTGGCGTGAGGAATGCATTCAATGGGAATCTGGCGCGCCGCGAACAGTTTTTCATACTCCGCAAACAGATCCGGCGAATACTGTTTCATCTCATTTGCCATGTATACTTTCTCTATGATACATTCTTCCAAAATTCCCTCCACCACGGGCAACAGAGGAGGAATTCCCAGCGTAAAAGCCAGGTCAATGCGCTCGGCATTCTGTGGCAGCGGCATTGCGGCATCGGACACAAGCATGGTGTCCAAATGCGTCATTTTGGACAGCGCACAGTTGACCAGTGGATTTAAAATACCATTTTTCAGCATAATAAAACTCCTTTCTCAATACGGACAACCGCTTACAAGGATAACCGAAGAATAATGATAATGGAATTCACCCGTCCGGATTGCCACCGACACTTTATCGGCCAGTTTGCAGAATTCGGTATGGGGGATGCACTCCACCGGAATGTCTTCCTTAGCAAAGATTTCGCTGTAAATGGCAAACAGCTCGGGAGAATACTCCTTCATCTCATTTGCCATATAGGCTTTCTCCACGATGCATTCCTTCAAGATCCCTTTCACCACAGAGGTGATCTCGGGAATTCCCGGCGTATAGGCGAGATCCACACGGTTCAAATAAGCCGGTAATTCCATGGCCGCATCGCTGATCATCACGCTGTCCTGGTGAGCCAGGCAGGAAAGATGATAATTGATTTGTGGATTGATGATGCCCGTTTTAAACATTTTCATTACTCCTCTCGTTTTTTATCTCCGACCCGGATAATTCATTTTCGCACGGCCGATGCGTCCTTCAGCCGACCGGCGCGCGCAATCGCCTCGTGTGCAACCCGAAGAGCTTTTCGCGCACATCTCCGTTTGGATTTTTCCGTGCACCCGCAAGCGGCCCGGCAGTGCATCTGCCGATTTTCCCTCTCCGTTGCGGGGCAGCGCTCTCGAAAAATACCCGCGAACCCCTTTTTATTGCAAAGACGCCAACTGACGGTAAACCGATTGCAATGCAAAATAGGCCTCGTCAAAAATCGGTTTCAGTTTCTCGTATTGTCTTTGAGCCTCGGGCTGGGGCGACAGCACCTCCTGCGCCTGCACAAAATGTTCAACACTCTCAAAATTTTTCAGAGCACCAATACCGACACCGGCCGTCACTGCCGCGCCAATGGAAGTTGCTTCCTCCAGATAATTCATCCGCACCGTGTTGCATCCCAGAACATCCGTGAGAATTTGATCTACGATTTTCCCCTTTGCAAGGCCACCAATCAGATGAATGCTTTCAATGTCTGCGTGCTGGCGGAACACCTTGAAGATAATTTCCAGATTCATGGCAATGCCCTCCACGGTCGCCCGCAGAAAATCTTTGCGCTGATGTTCCATTTTCAAACCGATAAAGGCGGCGCGTGCTTTCGGAGACCAGCGCGGACTGCGCTCGCCCAGCAGATAGGGCAGATACAAAAGCCCACCGGCACCGCACGACGACATCTCGATTTCACGATCCATGGCCTCGTAGACATCTCCGCCCCTCTGATAGGCCGACTCGATCAAATCCTTGCAAAGGTTGTTTTTCATGAAAGAAAGAGAATTGCCCGCCGCCTGCATGGTACCGGTCGGAGCAAAATAGCCTGGTACAATATGCGCCCAGTTAAAGGTGCGCATCTGCGGATCGTACACCGGCTGGTGGGAAGAATAGGCAATCCAGGAGGAAGATCCCAGATAAGCATACGCGCTGTTTTCTTTGACGGAGCCCACGCCCACTGCGGCGCAAACTCCGTCGCCACCACCAAGGATGACCGGCGTACCGACCAACAGCCCGCATTGGGCGGCGGCGCGTTCCGTCACTCTGCCCGCAATGTGCGTAGACGGAAAGACTTCGGGGAAAAATTTTTCATCTACACCGGCAAGACGAAGAATGTCCGTCGACCAGCACATTCTGTTCAGATCAAAGGCATTGGTGCCGGACGCATCCGAATAATCCGTGGCAAGTTCGCCTGTGAGCTGATAGACGACATAGTCTTTTGGATTGAGGCATTTTCCCAACTTGGAAAAGACATCGGGCTCGTGATCTTTTACCCACATCAATTTTTCTAGGCTGTAAGAAGCGCTGATGCGATGCCCTGTAATCCGGTAAAACTCCTGTTGGGAAATGTCTTTTTCCAGATTTTGCGCCTGATGTACCGCTCTCTGATCCGCCCAGATGATGCCGTCTCTCAGCAGCTCTCCGTGTTTGCTCAGGCAAACGCATCCCATCATCTGGCCGCTGAAGGCAACCGCGGCGATGTCGCCCGCAGGAACCTGCTCCAAAAGGCGACGACTGGTTTCGCATACGGCCTTCCACCAATTCCGGGGATCCTGTTCTGCCCAAGTGCTGTTGAAATAGCGCGTAGGATAGGGATACACCGTATGCGCAACCAATGTACCATCTACCGAAAACAGTGTTGCCTTGTTTCCAGTGGTTCCCAAATCGTGCGACATTAAATATACCGCCATAGACATCTTTCCTTTATATATTTTCAAAGGGTGCGATGATTGTCTCGATCTCCGCGAACATTTCCTCCGTCAAGTCCCAGGTCAGACAATGGAGATTTTCCGTCAGCTCTTCTGGCGTACCAGCTCCGGCAATGATGGAAGTAACCTCTGGTTTCTGACGCAACCAGTTCAGGGAGATTTCGTTCAGCGGATGGCCGATCTTTTTGGCCAAATCATTCAGGCTGCATGCCGCTTTGTAATAACGTTCAAACAACGGCAGTGAAAATTTCGGATTTTGATTGCGAATGTCCCTGTCCGAAAAATTCAAATCCTTTTTGAATTTGCCGCTCAAAAGGCCCTGGAACATGGGGCTGTAAGGCATGAACGCCTGGCCGTGGGCTTTCACATGCGGCAGCACTTCCTTTTCCGTCTTATATTCCAACGGAATATGGTGGTAACTGTCTGTGTTGCGCTCCAGCATATTGTAGAGCGACTGCTGAGAATGAATCTCCATCAGCGACTCAAAATGCTCGGCATCCTTCTGTGAAAAATTGCTCAGACCCACATAGCGGATCTTTCCAGCTACCTGTAATTGTTTCAGCACCTCGACCGTTTCCTCAATCGGCGTATTGTGGTCGGGCCAGTGAAGCTGATAGATGTCGATGTGGTCCGTCTGCAGACGCGTTAAGCTCTGGTCAATCTCCCACAGGATACTCGCTTTGCTCAAATCGTTACGCGTCACGCAGTCTTCTCCCCAGCGTAGTCCGCACTTGCTGGCAATCATCACCTTGTTGCGCAGACCATGTTTTTTCAAAATAGAACCCAACACTGTCTCCGAATGAGAAAATCCGTACACAGGCGCAATGTCGAAAAAATTAATACCCTGGTCAATGGCGCTCAGCACAATTTTTTCGGTATTGCTGTCGTCGGAACAATCCCAATCGCCACCAAAATTCCAACAGCCAATTCCTATCGCGGAAATTGGTTCCTTGATTTTTTCTACCTGCTTATAAATCATATATACCGCCTCTTC
>DBFXIC010000112.1:0-3566 GCA_048455095.1 Anaeromassilibacillus sp. | reverse complement strand
TATCAATTGCGCTTATCCTGCCGTCACACATGCACAGATACTTGCCACCCAGTCGCTCCAGGCAACGATATTCCTGCATCAGACTGCAAAACTTACCACACTCTGCCGTAGCTGTAAAAGCGAATCCCTGTTTTAAAACATGTCAACGCTTCTCCCATTCACAGATAGTTGCCCTCAGGAGCGGTCCCTTCTGTCGCGGCAGAACAGGCTTATTTCTTCGCTTCTTCCTCAACAACGCCGTCAACAACCGAGCTGCGGTTGATGGCGCAGATGATGCCCTTGATGGAAGCTAGGCTGATATTGCCATCCATGCCGACGCCAAAGACGGTCTCGCCCTTCGGCGTTGTCAGCTGGATATACGAAATCGCCTTGGAATCCGCGCCCTCGGAAACAGCGTGCTCGCGATAGGTAACGAACTTGTAGTCATGGATGCCCACGGTACGCAGCGCCTTAAAGAACGCGTCGATCGGGCCGTTGCCCGTCGCGCTGATCATATGATCCTCATGACGGAAGCGCAGATTGCCCTCGAAATGCACCACGGTCTCACCCTCGGCATCGTTTTCTTCGTAGAGCTTATATTTTTTCAGATTATACGGATATTTGACGTCCAGATAAGCCGCACGGAAAATGTCGAAGATTTCGTTCGGCATCATCTCCCTGCCAGCCTCATCGCAGGCCGCCTTGACCATCGCGCCGAACTCAGGATGCATGGCCTTCGGCAACTCGTATCCAAAGCTCTGCTGCATGATGAACGCAGCGCCGCCCTTTCCAGACTGGCTGTTGATGCGGATGATCGGCTCGTATTTGCGGCCCACGTCGGCCGGGTCGATCGGCAGGTACGGTACCTCCCAATAGGGGGTATCATGATCGCGCATAAAGTCGACGCCCTTTTTGATTGCGTCCTGATGCGAGCCAGAGAATGCCGTAAAGACCAGGTTGCCCGCATAGGGATGGCGGTCATGCACCTTCATACGGGTACACTTCTCATAGATTTCACGAATTTCACGAATATTGGAAAAATCCAGCTCGGGGTCCACACCCTGGGAATACATGTTCATCGCGACGTTCATGATGTCTGCATTGCCCGTTCGCTCGCCATTGCCGAAGAGTGTGCCCTCCACACGCTCCGCGCCCGCCAGGATGCCCAGCTCCGTGGCGGCTGTGGCTGTTCCGCGGTCATTGTGCGGGTGCAGGCTGATGATCACGCTGTCGCGGTTTTTGATATGGCGGCAGAAATATTCGATCTGATCCGCATGATGGTTCGGCGTACTCATCTCCACCGTGTTGGGCAGATTCAGGATCAGCTTGTTTTCCGGCGTGGGCTGGAGAACGTCTATCACCGCCTCACAGATTGCAACCGCATTGTCCATCTCCGTCCCGGAAAAGCTCTCCGGGGAATATTCGTAGCGGATGTTCATGCCGGTCTTTGCGACTTCCTCATCGGTCAGTTCTTTGATGAGCTTTGCGCCGTTGACAGCAATATCGATCACGCCCTGCATATCCGTCTTAAAGACCACCTTGCGCTGCAGTGTGGAGGTGGAATTGTAAAAATGGACAATTACATTCTTTGCGCCCTGGATTGCTTCAAACGTCTTTTTGATCAGATGCGGGCGCGCCTGCACCAACACCTGAATGGTCACGTCGTCCGGGATCAGGTTACGGTCGATCAACGTGCGGCAAATCTCATATTCTGTTTCCGAAGAGGACGGGAATCCGATCTCGATCTCTTTAAAACCAATATCGACAAGCGTTTGAAAAAAGCGCAGTTTTTCTTCCAGATTCATGGGGTCGATCAGCGCCTGGTTGCCGTCCCGCAGATCGACGCTGCACCAGGTGGGCGCTTTGGTGATCACTTTATCCGGCCATGTGCGATCCGGCAGGGAAACCGGTTGAAAGGGGATATACTTGTGAAAATTTTCATACATAGCGATGTCCTCCTATATAGAATAAAAAAAGCCCCGAGCTTTCCAAAAGAAAGTTCGGGGCGAATAAACAAATCCGCGGTACCACCCAAATTCAGCGCTTGCGCGCCCTTCAGCCTCCAACAAGGCCTCGGCCCATAACGCGGCCACACGTCCGATTCTACGCTTTTATTGGTCAAACCGGCGGCTCAGGGATGAGCTATACACAGACGCCTTTCCACCGGCTTACACCAACCGCCGGCTCTCTAAAGAAAAAACGCAAGTCTTATTCCCGTCATTGCCTTTTATATCTTGTATTTTTATTATATTAGCGTGATTTTCAAAAAATGTCAAGCCTCAGTCGACGTATTTTTTCCATTTCGTCCTGGGCCATCCTTTTTGAACGCCCGGTCAGCCGCTTCGCGGGCAAGATCAACGATGAATTTTTCATCGCTGCCCTGCGCACTGCGCCCCGCGGGGATTGTGTCGTATACTTCCGCCACCATGGAGCGCATCCACAGGCCGGGCGTAATGCGCATGGAATAGCCGCACCCATTTTCCGTCATCCAGTCGTAAAAGCTGGCGCGCGGAATCCCATATGCCGAAAGAATGGACATCAGCGTCCCGCCGTGCGCCACAACAACCGCTGAGGTCGTCCCGGAGCGCAGCATATCTTCCACCAGCTTCTCAAAAGCGGCGCATGTGCGCTGCACCAGCACACTGGTGCTCTCGCCGTTCGGCGGGGCCACCGTGTGGCTGCTCTCCATCCACTGAAGAAAATTTGGATCCTCTTCTGCAAGCTGTTTAGCGGTTTTCCCCTCCCAGTCTCCAAAGTCGCACTCGCGGAATCCATCCACCAATACAGGTTCTACACCTGGATAGAGGATGTGCAAAGTATCGATGCACCGGCTCATTGGGCTGCAATAAAAAGCCTGCGCCTGCGGGTATTCATAGTTCTCCTTGAGCTCCTGGAGCGCCTTTATTCCCTCGGGCGCAAGCGGGGAATCCGTCCTCCCGATGTACTGGCCCAGCATATTCCCGACCGTCACCCCGTGACGGATCAAATGGATGGTATACGATTTCATAAAACAGCGGCGGAGCTCATTCCCCGCCAGCCACCACCTTTCCAAAAATTTGTAAAAGAACGCTTTTTCTTGTGTTCAAAAGCAAATTGCATACTGTATCTAGTGGTTTACAAAATGTTGTATTTAGTATATACTTTACTGTACGTTATTCTGCAAAAATCCTGCTTTTTCGACCCGTACCGCCTGGATTTTTGAGGAAAAGCGGGTCAAAAAACGGCAGAAAATCCGGTAAAAAAACGCAGGACGCGAAGAACGTGTACTTTGTCTTGCGCAATTTTGGTTATTTGTTTCGCGTTCGCTTTGCAACGCACTTTATAAATACGATCCAGCATAGGGGTGGAGGACAGCAACATGAACAGTCATTTTCCAAGGATTATCACGCTGCTGCGCAAGGAGCGCGGATTGAGCCAAAAAAGCGCTGCGGAACAGTTGGGCGTCTCCCAGGCGTTGCTCTCTCACTATGAAAAGGGCATCCGGGAATGCGGCCTGGAATTCGTTGTAAAGGTTGCAGATTTCTATAACGTCTCTACCGACTATCTCCTTGGCCGTTCCCCGCACCGCAGCGGTGCGATGATCACGG
>DBFXIC010000111.1:0-7802 GCA_048455095.1 Anaeromassilibacillus sp. | reverse complement strand
AGGAACTGCTGCTGAAGCTGGTGAGAGCGCAGCATTACAACGGGATCGTGGATCTGGTGTATGAAAAGCGGTGAGCAATCAATTTATCAATCTAACTGTAGAAAATCTGATGCAGGAGCACCTATGCTGTATCATCCGCAGCAAGAAACCCCATCCCGGTGTGGAGTCCAAGCGGTCTTGGCTCAACGAGCGGCTGGAAGAAGGCCATGTATTCCGCAAACTGGACACCAAGGGCGTGGTTTTACCAAGGGCGTGGTTTTTATCAAGTACGCTCCGTTGTAAACCGCTTGGATGCCGGTGGAGGGAGAGCACTATCTTTACATCTACTGCTTATGGGTCACCGGCGAATTCAAGGGCAAGGGAAGGGCTACGGCAGACAGTTGATGGAGTACTGTTTGGCCAACGCCAAAGCCAGGGAAAAAGCCGGTGTATGTATGTTGGGCGCAAAAACGCAGAAGGCCTGGCTCTCGGGCCAGGCCTTTGCAGAGAAATATGGGTTTGAAACGGTGGATACTACTCCGGATGGGTATCGGCTGCTGGTTCTTTCCTTCGACGGGACGAAGCCTTGGTTTACAGAAAACGCCAAGCGGCTGGAGATAGCGGGCCAAAAATTGACCATCTATTACAGCCCCAGTGTCCCTATATCCATCAGAGTGTGGAATTGGTACGCAAGACCTGCCAAGAGATGCGGGCGCCTTATACCCTCATTCTGGTGGATACTCTGGAAAAAGCCAAAACCTTGCCTGGTGCATTCAACAACTGGGCGGTATTTTATCAGGGAAAGTTCGTGACGGTGAATCTGCTGGACGCCGCCGCTTTGAAGCGGTTTCTGAAAAAGGGCGGATATGGTGTATCTGCAAAGTGAGCTGTAAAATAAAGCCGGGCATCTATTTGGGCTGGCGTCCCTCTTGTTAAGCAGGCCGGAGAAATAATAAGGGTCATTGAATATCCGTTGTTGACTGTGTTGCGAAATAATTGATAATATTTGATATTGGCAGCAAAGTTAAACTTCTGCACTTTAATAAATGAGTAACCTAATCTTAATCCTACCAGTCTTTTGCCAACAATAAACAAAGGCTATACCCTCTGAAATCATAGATTTCAGAGGGTATAGTCATGTCTCAAACGGCTTCCAGTGGTTCAGTTTTGGCAGCTGGGTTGTGAAGTAAGCCCTGACCTGTTCCGGGGGCCATTGTTCGCTGGACATATGACCCTCCAGAAAATCCAGCAGCTCCTCGAGGTTCGTATAAACGAATTTCCCATCGGCGTAGCACCATTTGCAGTACTCCTCGTTGAATGCGCCATCCAGCTCTTTGCTGATGCTGGTATCCTCCAATGGCATACCACAGCATTGGCAGATTAGCTGTCTGGGCGAACCCAGTAAGGTATTGATGGAAACGTCGAACAGCTTGGAAAGCAATTTTAGTGTTTCCGTGTTTGGCACCGTTTCGCCGGTCTCCCAACGGGAGACCGCTTGCCGGGTCACATGGACCTTTTCCGCAAGCTGATCCTGAGATAATCCATTTGTGGTGCGCAGTTTCAAAAGAATCTCTTTGGTATCCATGTTAATCACCACCTTGCTTAGATTGTACCATGGCGGGAGAGAAAAGCAAAGCAACTCGCTGTTGCTCATCCAAACGTACAATTGCCGCCCGCTTATCCCGGACCTGAGTTTCATCATACGACTTCCTGCGGCACATCCAGCAGGAACAGCGGGGCTTGGCCTCCTTGTTCCCCAGGGAGAAATACATGCAGTCCAGCCGACGCTTGGGACTGCGGGAGAAAATATATTCCTTGAATCCAGAAAACCACAAGGAGCCAGACATGCCCCTCCAGGAGAACTCGTCCGTCTGGTAAATGGTGTAAAGGCCGAATAGGCCAGCCAGGGAGTATCCCATGATCCCTCGCAACGCTGGAGGGCTAGAGAGCTGTTTTTCTGCCTTCGGCAAGATTTCCTCTACCAGCAGCCGCAGGTAGTCGTCCGCTCCTCCGGAAAAGGGTTTCCCGTTCTTAAATGCCTCCGGACCGTCCCAAGGGGCCATATGCCGGTCCAGTCCAAATCGCTAATTGCCACTAAAATGAACGGCGGACAGCCGGCAGCTTGGGCGGCCTCAAACACCTGCCGACTCCCATCGGAGTAAGTATTTAGGTAGATAATTGGGGGATCGGTAGTGGTGGCAGAAAAAATGGTTACGGTTTTGCAATTTTCCATAAAAGTCATGAATTTGAACCATCGGCATTCTTTCGTCAATATCGTGGCGGAAGCGGGATACATCAGTGAGAAGCGGATTGCCTCGGCCAATGCAGTTGTTTTTAGTTATGTGCTCTATCTGATTGTTAAGTACGACTATAAACTTGACGCTTCTCAGTTGGAAAAATGCATCAGCAAGTGGTTCTTCATGCGCACGATTACCTACTTCTACACTGGCTCCACAGAGTCAGTAGTAGAGAAGCAGTTTGCAGATCTGCGGGATATCCACACTGCTGACCGCCAACGCTATCAACAGCGCGGCCGAGACTGGCAGATGCGCAGATGGAACAGGTAGACGCCGTGATGAATAACGTTGTCACGTCTTCTCAGGAGATCGGAAAAATTATTGCGACGATTGATAGCATTGCATTCCAAACCAATATTTTGGCGCTCAACGCAGCGGTAGATGCTGACAATGCAGGCGCCGCGGGAAAGAGTTTTTCTGTGGTGGCTGAAGATGTTGTTCGCAGTTTGGCGGCCAAATCGGATGAGGCGGTAAGGGTATCCAAGGAACTGATTGAGAATTCTATATAGTCCATCCATGAGGGCAGCCTTCTTATGGGCCAGATGCTCAAATCCATGCATGAAGTGGGGACATTGTCCAGCGGGTCTGTTGGGCATCTGCGGCAGGCGTCCGGGACAGTAGGCAGACAGACGGAAGCGATTGCACATATTACACACGAAGTCGGCCAGATATCTGCAGGGGTTCGAACCAATACAGACGCGGCCGACCAGAACTCTCGGCTAAGTCAGCATCTGGCCAGTCAGGCGGGGAGCTTGAAGCAGATGGTAAATAACTTCCGTTTGCGGCAGAGCGAAAATGCGCGACATATGGGAGCATGATGTTCTCATAGAAATTCAGGATTGTCAACCAGAAAAAGCATGCTATAATAGATGATACGCTGGAACCGGCGAATCAAAACGACGAGGTGGAGGAAAGGATGCAGCGGGAATACCTACAACAAAATGTATACGAAGCGCTGCAGGAGCGTTTTGAATTTCTCTTTCAGGAGTTTGAGAACATCTATGTTTCTTTCAGCGGCGGGAAAGACAGCGGCCTGCTCTTAAATCTCCTGATAGATTACAAGCGTGCCCACTATCCGGACCGGGTGATC
Source organism: Anaeromassilibacillus sp. (assembly GCA_048455095.1). Lineage (GTDB taxonomy): Bacteria > Bacillota > Clostridia > Oscillospirales > Acutalibacteraceae > Anaeromassilibacillus. Next base: position 4,436 of record DBFXIC010000111.1, on the reverse strand, counting down.
GGCGTGTTCCATCAAGACTTTGAAGCCCAGTATACGGTGACAACCGAATATATAACCCGTACTTTCCAACGCCTGCTGCCTGAAATTGAACCATACTGGATTTGCCTTCCTATGGCTACCCGAACGGCACTCTCCAGCTATGAGATGTACTGGTATCCTTGGGATGACCGTAAACCTGAACTTTGGGTGCGTCCTATGCCGGTTTACCCTTATGTCATCAGCTTGGAAAAACCATTTCGCTATTATCATTATCGGATGCACCAGGAGGATCTGGCAAAACAGTTCGGCCGGTTTTATCGCGATGAACACGGCCGCGGCAAAACAGTGTGCCTGTTGGGAATGCGGGCGGTCGAGTCCCTGCAGCGGTACAGCGGTTTTGTGAATATGAAATATGGCTACAAAGGTGCGTGCTGGATCTCCAAGCGGTTTAAGGATGTTTGGTGCGCCTCCCCCCTATACGATTGGTCGAACAGCGATGTGTGGGTGGCTAACTGCCGTTTTGGGTACGATTATAACGAACTGTATGATTTGTATTATAAAGCTGGGCTGAAAATTGATCAGATGCGTGTGGCATCGCCTTTTAACGACTACTCTAAGGACGCGCTGAACCTGTACCGGATCATCGATCCGGAGATTTGGGTAAGACTTGTGGGTCGAGTGCGGGGCGCGAACTTCGGCGCCATCTATGGACGAACGAAAGCAATGGGCTACCGGAGCATCACCCTGCCGGAGGGCCACACCTGGCAGTCCTATACCAAATTTCTTTTGGATACGTTGCCCAAACGCCTGCAGAACAACTATGTAAAAAAATTTAAGACCTCCATCCAATTTTGGCATGAAACCGGCGGCGGGCTGCCGGAACAGGCCATTCAGGAACTGGAGGAAAAAGGATATCAGATCCGGCGCAATGGTGTTTCCAACTATACCCTGGACAAAAAATCCCGTGTGGTTTTCATCGGTAAAATTCCTGATCATACTGACGACATTAAGAGCACCAAGGACATCCCCAGCTGGAAGCGGATGTGCTATTGCATTTTGAAAAATGATCATACCTGCCGGTTTATGGGCTTTGGCCTGACCAGGCAGGAACTAAAGCGTGTCGAAGTTATCAAGAAAAAATACGGAGGGATGCTGCTTGACAAATAGCGAATATGTCAGCCCGGTATACCATGTAATCGCTGTGCCTTTTGAAAAAGTAAAGCCAAATACATATAACCCAAATAAGGTGGCGCCGCCGGAGATGCGGCTGCTCTACCGCAGCATTTTAGAGGATGGATATACACAACCTGTCGTCTGCTACTACGCCAAAAGCCAGGATTTGTACGTTATAGTAGACGGTTTCCATCGCTGGCGCGTGATGAAAGAGCATCATGACATCTACGCGCGGGAACATGGTATGCTGCCGGTTTCGGTGATCGACAAGCCTCTGTCGAACCGTATGGCAAGTACTATTCGGCATAACCGCGCCAGGGGTTCTCATGACGTGGATCTTATGAGCAATATCATCAAGGAGCTGCATGAGCTGGGGCGTTCCGACAACTGGATTTCTAAATATCTGGGTATGGATAAGGACGAGATCCTGCGTCTCAAACAGATTACCGGATTAGCGGCCTTGTTCCGGGACGTTAAATTTGGACAGGCTTGGCGGCCGGTGGAGGAGGTAGAAGAAATGATGGAAATTACAATCAAGAAAACTGTCCGGTGCTGACGCCCCCTGCGCTTAAAAGAATCGCCTTAAGAGATATAAAGGAGCTTTCAATCCCGAAAAGCCGAAGGTAGATTGATTTTGTTACCGTTTAATTCCTTATTTTTTTGGGCCATTAGCGAAGATGCTTTGAGACTAGAAGATGAAAGAAGTACACTCAAACGCAAATTTACACTTGAGAAGCGTAAACTTGAAGAAAACCGAAATTTAATGGGAGGCGGTTCTGAGAGGACAATCGCGTTGATTGGAGAAGCTTGACATGCTGGCCTTATTGCTGCATCGACACAGATAGATTATCAAAGCTATCAGGAGATGTATAGGCACGGGCGGTGAAGAATTTCCTTTGCAGGCAGTCCCCACGCTGCCTCGATTGAGCTGGTGGCAGCGGCGTACCTGCGAATGGAGAGGCCCTCCACAAACCGTTTCTGGAAATAATTCCGGTATTTCGCCAGAACCGTTTTCAGAGCGTTGTCCAGAAAATGCAGATCCACTTTCAGCTTGGCCAAGTCGTCCCGGATAATCGCAATATATCGTTTCTCCTTCACGCAGAAACGATTCTTTCGCAAATCGAGGCTATAATTCTCACAGGGTCCTTAGTACAGTCATAGCAGGTGAAGCGGCTTTTGCAGGGAAAAATTACTTTTCTGCTGCAAAGCGAAGATCCCCTGCTGCAAGAGCTATACAGCAAAATAAAAGGGCAGTGTCTCTCCCCCAAAACCATTGTGACCTATGACCGGGAAGCCTTTCTCTATTCTTCCGGAAATGTGCGGCTCACGCTGGGCAGAAATCTTCACAGCGGCCTGCGCTCTCTGGATTTCCTTGCCCCCGGCGTTGTTATGCACCGGTATCCGAAGGCTCGACTGTGGTGGAGATCAAATATGATGACTTCTTGCCGGATCTGGTTCGCATGGCGGTTCAGGTCAGCAGCCGAAAGGCCGGGGCTTATTCCAAATATGCCGTCTGCCGGCGCTATGATTAGGAGCAAGACAGGATGACATTTCAGGTTATATTCAAATCTGCTTTTTTAGAAAACGTGACAGTCATTCCGGTCTTTGACATGGTGCTGGCGATGGCGTGCGCCTTTGCTGTGAGACTTTACATCTTTTCGTCTATAAGCGCTGCTATGCTGCGTAATGTACTCAGCGTCCTTCGGTGTGACCCTTATCGGCCTTACTATGGTGACAACGCTGGTGATTCTGGCAGTCACCTCCAATATTGTATTGAGCCTTGGCATGGTGGGTGCTCTGTCTATCATGCGTTTCCATACAGCCATCAAAGAGCCTAGTGATATCATCTTTTTGTTCTGGTCTATTGCCGCAGGCATTGTACTGGCGGCAGGGCTAATCCTTCTGGCCATGTTCGGCAGTCTGTTCATTGGGCTGATCCTGCTGATCTTTTCCCAGTACCGCAGCTTTGGCCAACCCTATATTTTGGCGCTTCACTGCGCTGATCGACTACCGCGCAAAGCTTTCTGCAAATCCGGGTCAAGCGCCTCTCCCTCAAGAGTAAGAGCGTACAGCCGGGCAGCATTGAACTCAACTACGAGTTGGGCTTAAGGATTCCGACGCCAGCTTCATCAACGACCTTGCCGTACTAGGGAGTATCAGCAATACCGTACTGGTGTCCTATAACGGCGATTACATGAGCTGAAATGTTAAAGAGGGAAGGAATCGACAAGCTATGCGCCGCAGTGATGGCGTTGGCTGTGGTGTTGACGCTAATTTTTATGAATGGCAAGACGCTGGGGCCGACGCCTGCGTTCTCCACACCCGGATACGAAACGCGGCTTTTTGACAAGTCCCGCTTCCACACCATCGACATTCTGATCGACGACTGGCAGGCTTTTCTGGACACCGCGCTGGAGGAGCAGTACAGCACCTGTACCATCATGATTGTCAGGGAATGATTTGACCACGTGGGCATCCGGGCAAAGGGCAACAACTCCCGCCGTCTTACGGAGAAGTACGGCCATGACCGTTACAGTCTGAAGGTGGAGTTTGATCACTACGCCGCCGGCAGTTATTACGGTTTGGATAAGTTTTCGCTGGACGCCTCCTTTCGGGACAATAGCTATATGAAAACATGGATCGTCTATGACATGATGGCATATATGGGCGTACCCACACCGTTATGCAGCTATGTGGATGTGCGTGTGAATGGAGAGGACTGAGGTCTGTTTCTTGCCATTGAAGAACCGGAGGAAGCCTTTGCCCGGAAAAATTTTGGCCGTGATTACGGTCGGCTCTACAAGCTAGATTATTCATCCCTTAATGCAGAAAATGCTGATGTAGCTCTGCGCTACACGGACGATGCGTTTGAAAATTATCATAATATTTTCCGAAACGGCAAGTTTGACCTCTCCAACGCCGACAAAAGACGCCTGATCTCCGCCCTAAAAGTCCTTTCCACAGGCGAGGATCTGGAGACTGCCATCTATGTGGATGAGGTGCTTCGTTATTATACCGTACAGGTATTTGTGGTGAACATGGACAGCTATCTGGGCCGCATAGTGCATACTTATTTCTTGTATGAGGAAAATGGGCTTCTCCAAATCCTCCCACGGGACTATAATCTGGCTTTTGCCACTTACTCTCTCGGTATGCCTGATCCCATCAACAACGCCACGCTCTATGTCAACTACCCCATCCACACCCCCACCGAGGGCGAAGTGATGTTGAATCGGCCTCTATACCACAATCTGATGAATAACAGCACATATTTTGCCAAGTAT
>DBFXIC010000110.1:0-8815 GCA_048455095.1 Anaeromassilibacillus sp. | reverse complement strand
GAGGAAGGCCTGCCGGGCTATGGAGGCGAGGTCTACATAGGCGTCGGCAATCCGGAAATCGTAATGGAATACGAGCATGAGATGAATGCGTTTATGACCCCCGACGGCGGAGAGGCGTTTACGCTGGAAGGCACGCTGTGTCCGGACGCGGCGCAGAGCGCGGATACCTACGCCTTTACGTTGGAAGCGGGCGTGGAGCCCGGCCCGGACGGACTGCAGGGCAGGGGCAGGCTTATGATTGGAACGGAGGATATGCCTGAGCTGACGGGGCTGAGCTTTGAACTGCATGAGGCCGAGCCTCTGCAGCTCGGCGGCACGGATGTGGCGCTGGAATCCCTTTCGGAGGAACAGTTGAGCGCACTGATCGAACGGTTCACAACGGCGCTGTCGGGCTGCCTGGAGGCGATGCCGGTTCGGCAGACGGCGGAATAAGAAGCGGGGAGGGCGGCAATCGCTGCCCTCCTGCCTGTAAAAGATGGAGAAAATCGGAGGCATAAAGATCATGAAAGGATGGCTGGCGCTGTGCTGCGCGGTATGCATGCTGGTTGGTGCTATGGCGGCGGCAGAAAGCCCGACGGAGAACGGATTCTCCGCGCTGGAGCTGCCGGCGGACGAGATATTGGATATAAACCTTGATAGGAACCGCGGCACGGAAGCGATCCAGTGGACGCAGACAGAGGACGGCGCGGGCGTGAAGATGACTGTGGCTGAAGAAGATGGGACGCAGGCGGAATGGAGCATGGACTGCTCGCAGGCGCAGGTGTGGATTGCCGACCTGGACAGGAACGGTGTCAAGGAGATCTGCGTGAGCGGCGATCCCATGTCTGACGACGACGTAACATGGTGCCTGACGTATGAGGCGGGAGAGCTCAAGCCGCTGCCGTTTGAAGGCGCGGAATACGCGCAGGGCCGGATTACGGGCATGGACGCGGAAGGAATGACCATGGCCGGATATGTGGACGCGCTGGGAACCCACATGGGCATTCGCCGCCTGACGGTAGAGGACGGGAAGCTGGTCACGGTCGGAGACGGGCTGTGGCACTTTGAATACGACCTGCAAAGCGAGGAAACTTGGGCGCAGCAGGGTTTGACGGCGAAAACGGCAGTGCCGGTTACCTATGTGGATTTGACCGGGAAGGAATCCCGGGGGGAACTGGCGGCGGAAATAAAGATACTGATCACCGCCACAGACGGCGTTTCCCGGGCATGGTTCACCGTGCAGGACGGCCGCAGGGGTTATTTGACCATAGCGCCCGATGAAACCGCGGGCTGGGGCTATATTATCGGCGGCGTTGGCGAGCAGGCGTTGTTTGAGGGAATACGCTACGCAGGCTGAGGGCGCATACGAGCTTTCAGGGAAGGAGGGCAAATATGGCCTGGGATTTATCGGCCGACAGGGAACGGGAGCAGGTGGAAAGCCTGCGCAATGCGTGGCTGGAGCGCGAGGAGGTCATCCTGAATCACCTCAGGGTGTCGGCGGCTATGTTTCGGTGGGGCTATCGGATACTGGGCATTATCGCCGCGCTGGTGGCGGCCATCATGTTGGCCGTGGGGCTGATTGAGATGAATCTCATTGCTGTGCTGTTTGGAATTATACTGATACCCAAAGCGATCAAACTCTGTAAGCTCAAATACAACGGGGGCTATGTCAGCGCGTATGCGGAAGTGGAAGCGGCGGTGGCTGCGGTGCGTCGTGGAGAAAGCGGAAGTTTTCCGCCGGAGTATACGCCGGACACACAGAAGCTGCGCGAGCCTATGCTGGGCGCGATCTGTGGAAAACTGGCGGTTATCGCAGGCTTTCTGCTCTTTTGCGCGGTCGCATTCGCCGGAATGGGGGTTTTGGGCATCGCTTTTGTTCTGATAGATGTGGATTTCAGGGAGTTTTTCTGGCTGTTTGTCCCTCTGAGCGTCCTTTTTGCGCTCATCGGGGCGCCGTTAGGGGCGGCGGGCGTCGTATACGCCAGGAGCGCCTGGGCAGTCAGGAAGCGATAAGAAAGGGGGAGTGGATAGAATGGAAGATACATGGCGCGAAAATCAGGAATATGCCCTGCGCCAGACGAGAATATGCTTTGTCGTGATGCGGCTTTTCCGGTGGCTGCTGGCACTTTTGACGATTGTATGCGTAGGGATGGGGATATGGTGGCTGCTGCGCGGAGAGACGCGCGCCCCGGCGGCTCTGGGCATGGCAGTCTGCGGCGCGGCTATGTGGATGCTGATAGGGGCGTTCATGAAACCGTATGCCCGGACTGCCGCTGAAATCGTGGCCGCGCTGAATACAGGGGGCCCTCCGGAAGGGGGATACAGCCCTCATACGGCATGGATGGTAAACTGTTATATCAACATGCATCCGGCATTTTTCCTGCTCTTTGCCCTGCTTTGGCTGATCCTTGGGGCGGCCTGCCTGGGCGGGGGCGGATATCTGCTGGCTTCGGAGATAGGGTATCCGTCGCCCCACATACCGTCACTGGTGATGGGCGCCGGGCTGTTTACGCTGGGCGTGGCGCCGGCGGTGATGGGGCTGGTTTATATTGTTGAAGGACTTTCCGGACTTGGAAAGGGCCGCAGAAAACCGGATAAATGATCGCGCGCATTGGCTGGCATATATGAGGGAATGGGCTGCCGGCTTATATATGAGCGGAAAAGCGCAGTGGAGACGTGCGCAGGAATATAAGCCCATAAAGGAATGGATTATCCTTGCATTTTCCCTCTATCGCCTTGACTATGGGGCGCGCTCCCGGATGGCTTCTGGATGATGCTGACATACCATAACAGGAGGAAAACAGAATATGCTGAAAAGGATTATGCTGTTTTTGCTGGCAGCGTGCCTGCCGCTGGCGGCGCCGGCGCTGGCCGAGGGAGGAGAGCGGCCGCAGATCATCCTGATGGCCTGCTATCAGCAGGTGGGATGGGGCGTTTACGCAGATGCGGCGTTCCTGGATGAAGAGGGCGGAATTTGGCACTACGAAAACGAAATGGGGCTGCCCAGAGAAGACGCCGAACGGCTGGAACTGCTGGGTAAAACTGAAGACGTGGAGCACGTGGGGCAGTTGGACAAACGCAGGGTGGAGGAAATCCGGAGCCTGATCGCTGCCATACAGCCTGAAGAAGTGAAACGTGGTCCGGGACATATATTGGATTACGGTCTTGACACATACAGCGCCATCCGTTACGGAGACGGTGGAGAGGCGGAAATCATCTGCCTGGCGAAGTGGGGAGACTGGACCTATGAAAATACAGATATCAACGCCCGCGCGGTTTATCTGGCCCTGTTTACGGAAGTGCTGGGCAATGATCTGGACAGCGACGAATATGAATTTCTGTATCAGCCCACGCCGTTTGAGCGCATGTCTCTGACGGATTTCTGCGGCGTTGAAAAGAATATTTTTGAAGACGCGACGGTGGCGGTGCGGGAAAACGGCACGGAACGGACGCTCGAGGGCACGGAGGCGGAGGAAAAGCTGGCATGGCTTCAAAGCCTCGCGGTTACAGGCAAGCGCAGCGCCCTGAAACCTGAAGGCGGCGAAACAACGTACCTGCTGGTCACGCCGGAGGGGGCGGAGGCAGAATTTGTGTTCAGCGACAGTCTGCTGGCGCGGCCAGACGGCATGTATACGGTGGAAGCACTAAGCACGGAGGAACTTGAAAAGTTAGAGGACTTGAAAAATGCGCAGGATGCCATCGACAGGACGAGGGAAGGCATCAAAAAAAGAACGGAATGATGAAGCGCTGGACCGCTGCGCAGGAAACGCAGGCTTTGCCATCGAAAGGAACGGATTTGAAAGGGCCTCCTTTTCATGGTATAATCAGGGCAGGAAAAACGGCGTCCGGCCATGAGAAAAGGAGATAAAAGAGGTCATGCGATTCGAAGAGGCTCTTAACGGTTATATCCATCAAATAGGCATTACCGCAAAGGATCTGGCCGACGCCAGCGGCTTGTCCACGGCGGTTATCAGCCGCTACCGAAGCGGGGAGCGTACGCCCGCGCCGGATTGCGAACCGCTTCTCAATCTCTCCAAGGGGTTGGCTCGCCTTGCGCAGCGTAAAGGAATGGACGGATTTACACAGCCGGAGCTGCTTTCGGCCCTGCAAAAATCACTGAGATATGACGAAAAAGAGGGAAACCGGCTCGCAGTGAATTTCGATCTGCTCATCAATGTGCTTAACCTGCGTTCCAGCGATATGGCGCGGGCGCTGAATTTCGACCCCTCCTATCTGTCCCGTATCCGCACGGGACAGCGCACGCCCGCGAATTCCGCCGCGTTTGCGCAAGGTGTGGGTAATTTTGCGGCCCGCCGGTGCGCAGAGCCGTCTGAACGCGCTGCGCTTGCGCATCTGATGGGTGTGCAGCAAGGTGCGCTCAGCGAAGACGGCGCTTGCGCCTGCGAGGTGGCAAAGTGGCTGCTGAGCGGTGCGGCCAGCCAGAAAAACCCGATTATTTCCTTTTTGGAAAAGCTGGACAATTTTGACCTGAACGACTATATTCGCGCTATCCGCTTTGACGAATTGAAGGTGCCTACCGTTCCCTTCCAGCTTCCTACGACCAGGACATGCTATGGGCTGGAGAACTTCCGTCAGGCCACGCTGGATTTTCTCAAGGCCACGGCGCTTTCCCGGTCGCGTGAGCCGGTATTTATCTGCAGCGATATGCCAATTGAGGAACTGGCGCAGGATATGGAATTCTCCAAAAAATGGATGCTCGGACTGGCGGCAATCCTCAAAAAGGGACTGCGCCTGGATATGGTGCATGACCTCAACCGCCCCTTTGGCGAAATGATGCTGGGGCTGGAAAGCTGGATTCCGCTGTACATGACGGGACAGATTATGCCGTGGTATCTCCCCGGCAGACAGAACGCCGTTTACGGGCATCTGCTGTTCTGTTCCGGCGCGGTGGCGGTTGAGGGCGAATGCATCTCCGGGAATTTTGCTCATGGCCGCTACCTGTTTTCCAAATCCGGCAGCGATCTGGCATATTACAGACGGCGCGCCGAAGCCATTCTGAAAAAGGCGCAGCCACTGATGGATATCTACTGCGGGACGGCGGAAAACGTCTATGGCTCATTCCTTGCTGCGGAGGCGCTTAAGCCGGGGAAGCGCCGAAGTCTCCTGACCACCCTTCCGACCCACACGCTTTCGGAGGAATGTCTATCGCGATTGCTGGAGAAAAACGGCGTTCCTGACAGCGATGGGCGGCGTATGCTGGAGGCCTGCGCGCAGATGAAAGGTTTTGTGGCGGCAATGCTCGACAACGGAAGCTACGAGGAAGAATTCCCCGTCCTGACGCAGAAAGAGTTTGGGCAGGAGAGCGTGTCGGTCGCGATGTCTGAGGTGTTTGCCGGGATGCCGGTTCACTACGACGAAGCAGACTATTGGGAACACCTGCGCCTCACACGCGCCTTCGCGCAGTCGCACCCCGGCTATACCGCCCGGGAAAATGGTCGTGGCGCATTCCGGAATATTCAGATATTCATCAGTGAAGGAAAGTGGGTAAGCATATCCAAGTGTAGAAAACCCACCATTCACTTTGTCATTCACCATCCGAAGCTGTGCGTGGCGATAGAAAATATGATTGTGCCCCTGAATGAGCAGGAGGCCGGCGAGAGCCGGAATCCCGACCGATGACAGCATTTTACAGGAGGAATCATCCATGAAGAAAAAGCGGACATGGACGGCGCTAATACTGATAGTAGCCCTGATACTGATATTCGCTGCGCCAGCGAACTGTGAGGCGGAGGACGCGCGCATTTTGCTCATGCGCTGCTACCAGCAAGACAGATCAGGCGTTTGTTCTGAAGCTGTCTTGCTAGATGAGGAGGGGTGCGTGTGGCAATATCAAAGCGACGACCCGCTGCCGGATACCGATGAAGAACGGCTGGCATTTCTGGCGGAGTGCCAGAACGTGACTCTTGTCAGGCGGCTTGATGTGAACCGCGTTCTTGAACTGGAAAGCCTGATTGCCGCTGCGGCCGAGCCACAGATGGAGGATCAAGCCTTTGGGATACGCGACTACGGCCTGGATACATACAGCGCCGTGCGCTATGGCTCGGATGGCATTGTGGAGATCATCCCGTTGGCAATCACAGGCAACCGGGTGGTGGAGAATCTGGAGCCTAACGCCTATGCGCTTTACATAGCTTGCTTTACAGAGGTCATGGGTTACGATTTGGAAGCAGAGTTTGATTGCCCGATCAAGCCCTTGAACATCCGCCGTACTCCGCTGGCCGAGTTTCTGGGGGTTGATGAAGGCGTGTTTGAGGGCGCGACGCTCACCGCAAGCCGTTTGGATTGCGAGGCTGGATACATCGACATTGAGATTGACGAAGAGGAAACTGGGGAAAAGATAGAGTGGTTGTCCGGGCTTGTGGTGACAGGCAAGCGCAACGCCCTGTGTGTGACGGGAAATACGGAGGTGTACACGCTTCATTCGCCCGAAGGCGCTTTTCTGGCGAGATTTGAATTTTACCAGGGATTGCTGGTAATGGATGACGGCATGTATGCGGTCGAGACGTGGGCGGAGTGATTTTAAAGATGACTGGCTGACAACTCCAATCTTGGAAGGATGCTCATGCCATATTTCAGCACATATTTGGGACACATCAGCCGGGAAGAAACTCGCTGCCATATATCTATCAGGCAGATGAGAGATAGGATGAAGAAGATTAGAAATCCGGCCCTGTTTGTTCCAGAGCCTCAATGCATGAGAAGCAGCCTCCTCCCGTTCGATGATTTCTGCCAATGTTCTTGGCTGATAGTCCATCCAAGGCATCATACAGCCGACGTTGATGAACTGCCCGCGGACATGATGTCTTTCCGTGCAGGCATTGCGAATCTCTTCGCGCCATCGAAGAAGGAAAGTATTTTCACGGGTATTATGAACATGCCCATGAAGCATATAGCAGTTTTCATCATAATCAGCCCTATGAAAAGGGATGAGGTAATGGCACATAATTACATGCTTGCCGCTGTCGGTGATTTCCTTTATAGGTGCGATATCCTGAAAATACCGTTTGGTGGTCTGACTGAATTCTCTGGGATCATGATTGCCGCGAATCAGAACTTTTCCGCCGTTGAGCCTTTCAAGAAAGGCTGGCCACTGTGACTCCTTTGCCTAAATGAAATCGCCCAGTACATAGACCGTATCCTGCTTGGTAACCATGCTGTTCCAGCTGCGGATAAGTGATTCATTCATTTCATCAACATCAGCAAATGGTCGATTGTCAAAGCGGATTGCATTGGCATGACCCAGATGAAGATCAGCAATATAGTAGTTCATACATTTTCACCATAAGCAGTTCTGCATCGACCTCAACGGTCATGGTATCGGTAGCGCGTGCAAGATAATCACGGAGGATATCATGGATGCTTTCAGTTGCGGTTCTATTGTCCCTGATGAAAAAGTCAGGCGTCTTTAGCGCCGTCAGCATTTGAGCAATCTTTTCCGGTACCACTCTTGGCCTCCCTTCTGGCCCTCCTCAGAGCCTTCTGCTCCTCGCGCCATGCAGCCGCAGCTTCTTCAATTTCACGCATGGTCTTTTCGTAATCACCGCTCAGGCAAGCATGGGTCTCGATGGACATGATCGCGCAGTTTCGCTTGCCGCGGCGAGTGAAGAAAATGACATGCCCGGGCGTTTTCAAATAGGCCCACACTGCGGATGGCTTTCTGCGGAATTCAGTCACGCTTACATCTTTTGTTACGATCAGAAAATCCAATTTCCCGGGCTGATGAACAATTTCACTCATGTGAATTTTCACCTCTCTGCTGTATGTATTCATCCTTGGCGATGAGAATCTCATCAATCGGAACTTGCAGCATTTCTGTAAGAATGAACAGGTTATCGATTGAGGGAAGGTTCTTGCCTGCAATCCAGAAATATACCGGGCGCCGCTCTGCAAAGCCCAAGCGCTGCTGAACGTCCTTTGCTGTCAGTCCGCGTTCAGCCAGAAGCCGCTCGATGTTCTTTCCGGTTTTCACCAGATCAATTACTCTGCACATATATTATGCCACCTTCCGGCGCTCTTGTCATTGTAGCCGTACTACCATGAAACCCGTTATGGGCATAGGAAAGTCAGCCCTATGAAAATGCACCCAAAATGAAAAATAGGCACCCTGCGCAGGGTACCTACATTGTGGAGTAATCTGTAAATCCTCGCAACCTCCGTACGGATGTAATCCGAAAATTTCTTCTTTCGGCCCCGGGCCATCGTTCTTTCGCTGATAACAGCAAAACGAAAGCTGTGGGTGCACCAAATTCTTCGAGTTTTGCACCCACTTTGCACCCAACTGCACCAAATTCCAAACGAAAGCTCGACTAAAAAACGAAAGCCCCGAATTGTATTGTTTTCGCGGTCATTCCGCAATGAAAACTCGCAAGATATAAGATCTTGCGGCAGCCTGTCAAAAAAGGTCGCATTATGCGGCCTTTTCTGATATACTAAAGTCAGGTGATGAAGATGCTAAAGAAAGAAGCGGAGCAGCGACAGGCAGTAGAAATGCTGTGCACAGATATGTTGGTACCCAGAGAACACTTGCTGCGGAAGATCGACGCTGCGGTAAATTTCGCACGTATTTACGAATTGGTAGAAGATTTATACTGTGAGGATAACGGACGCCCCAGCTGCGATCCGGTGGTTCTGTTTAAGCTGGTGATGATCCAGCACTTGTTTGGCATCCGTTCTTTGCGGCAGACCATGCGGGATGCGGAAGTGAATGTGGCCTATCGATGGTTTCTGGGGTACACCATGTCGCAGCAGCTGCCGCACTTTGCAACCATCAGCTACGCATTCCGGCATCGATTTACAGCCGAAGTAATCGAAGGTG
>DBFXIC010000109.1:0-3894 GCA_048455095.1 Anaeromassilibacillus sp. | reverse complement strand
AGCAGGGCCTTGATAATTTCAACCCGCTGTTTCAGCCCGACGGAGATGTTTTCCACCTTTTCCTGCGCCGGCACGGGAAGATTGTATTTTTGAGCGATCTCCTCCGTCATCTGAATCGCTTTTTTCGCATCGAAGCGAATCCCTCTTTTAGGCTCCACGCCCAGGACCACATTTTCCGCCACGGTGAGGGACGGCACCAGCATAAAGTGCTGATGCACCATGCCGATGCTGTGCTCGATTGCCTTGGCCGAGGAGGTCAGGTTTACTTTTTCGCCCTTGACATAGATGCTGCCCTCGCTTGGCTGCTCGATGCCATAGAGCATTTTCATGAGCGTGGACTTGCCCGCTCCGTTCTCTCCGCAGATCGCGTGGATCTCGCCCTTTTCCGCGGAGAAGTTGATGTCCTTGTTGGCCATAACGCCGTTTCCGTATACCTTCATCAAATGCTCGACCCGCAAGATCTCACTCATCGGAGAAGGTCACCCTCTTTCACTTGTATTTCCGATCGCTCAAGAACCGGAGGAAGGCCGAAGGAGAACACCTCCTGAAAACGGCCCTCCTCCGGCGAGCGGCGGACCCGCGCGCAGCGGCCCGCCCAGGGCTGATTGAAAAATTGCGTTTTCCAAAAAGCCTCCGGTTTATTTAATATACTGGTCCTTAAACGCGGCCAGCTCCTCTGTGGTCATACCATAGGAGGATGAGACAGTGATTTTTCCGTCGATGATATCCTGCTTGGCCTGGGCGATGGCCGCAGCGTCCTCCTCGGACACATGCGCCTTGAAGTAGTCGTTTTCCACGATACCGACGCACTCCTTGTCCAGGCCCAGCTTCTCGCATGTGCCATATGGAACCTGTCCCTGCTTATAAAGCTCATAAGCGCGCAGCAGGGAGGTATCCACACGTTTTAAAGAGCTTGTTAGAATCGCGGCCGCCTTGTCGGGATCGCTCTCTGCAAAAATCAGCGACTGGTCGGTATCGGATCCGATGGCCAGCTTGCCGGTTTCCTTGGCGGCCTCAAACACGCCTACGCCGGCATTGGAAGCAAGCTGGAACACCACGTCGGCGCCCGCGTTGTACTGCACCAGGGCAAGCTCCTTGCCCTTGGCGGAATCGTCCCAGTTGCCGGTGTAGGACACGATGGCCTTGATGTCGGGGTTGACATAGGCCGCACCTTCCAGGTAGCCCACCAGCGAATCGTTGACAACCGTGGAATCCTCGCCGCCGATAAAGCCGATCACGCCGCTCTCAGAGACACTGGCCGCGGCCATACCGGCCAGGAAAGAGCCTTCGTTGGCATTGTAGGACATGCTGTAGACGTTGCTGACTCCCTCGATCGGTTCGTCAAAGAACCAAAATTCCTTCTCAGGATAATCCTCGGCGGCGGCCTCGATATATTCCATCATTGTCCAGGAACCGGCCACAACGATGTCCCAATCCTCGCTCAGGGTATCGGCGATGATCGAATCGTATTTGGACTTATCAGTCGTCATCTCGATCACCTGTGTTTCCACCTCGTCAGGATATGTATCCTGAATGGCCTTGATACCCGCGGCGGAACAGTCATACCAGGCCAGGTCGCCCAGGTAGCCGTTGAGCAAAAGGACAATCTTTGTCTTATCGCTGCCACTGGCGTCATCGGCGCCGGCGCCTCCCGCACTGGAGGTGCTGGAGCTGCCACAGCCGGCCATGGCGGCTACCATGCCCACCGCCAGGATCATACTGATCATCCGTTTAAAACCATACTTTTTCATCAATGTACCTCCATCCTGTTTTGAGAACCTCTCACACAATTATCCACCTGGTTAATTAAAACGTTTTAATTACCGGCGAAAAAATAAATGACCGCGTCCTGTCACCTCACGACCGTCATTTGATAGTTGAATATTATCATGTTTGCACGATGCATGTCAATAAAAATAATAATATTTTGGTTTTTTTGACTTTTTGCATAGATTCTAATTGACTATTTTGAATAGATGAACTAAAATCGTTTTAACGAATTATGGGAAATCGTTACGGACCAAGCGTCAGAAAGGACGGAAACTATGCGGGCAACCATTAAGGATGTGGCCAAAGCGGCCGGAGTTTCTCCCTCCACTGTTTCCCTTATCATCAACGAAAGACCTGTCCCCATCTCAAAGGACACGCGTGAAAAGGTAATGAAGGCCGTCAACGATCTGCATTACAGGCCCAATCAGCTTGCGGTCGGCCTTGTAACCAATACCACCAACACCATCGGTTTGATCCTGCCCGATTCCAACAACCCCTTTTTTGCCGCGCTCTCCAACCAGCTTGAGAGCCGGCTGCGTCACGAGCATCTCAATGTCATTATCGGCAACACCGGCGGCGATCCCGAGGTCACCCGGCAGTATCTTCACATCTTTTCCGACCGCCGTGTGGACGGTATTATCCTGGCGCAGATGGATTTTGAGGACGAGGCGGAAACCACAAAATGCCGGGAGCTTTTGAAAAGCATCGATATCCCCATTGTCTATGTGGACCGTGTCGCGGACGACGGAAATCATTTTTCAGTGGAGGTCAACCAGGTCCAGATCGGATACCTGGCCACACGGCATCTGTTGGAGCTGGGGCACAGACAGATCGGATGTGCCTCAGGCTCCATCCGGCTGAACGTCAATGCCTGCCGTTACCTGGGGTACCGCATGGCCCTTGAGGAATATGGCCTGGCAGCCGATCCCAGCCTGCTTTTTTGCGATTCCCTGTCCATCACGTGCGGGCAAAAAGCCCTGCCCTGCCTGCTGGGACAGAATGTCTCGGCCATTTTCGCCTTCAACGACATGATCGCATACGGCATCTACAAGGAATGCCGCAACTATAACCTGTCGATTCCCCGCGATCTGTCCGTCATCGGCGTGGACGATATTTTTCTGTCCGACATCATCTATCCGCCCCTCACAACCGTGGCGCAGCCTGTTTCGGAAATTGCCGCCCGTGCTGTGGACGGAATGCTTCACCTGTTGCAGGATCCTCAAAACAGGACCGATACCGCCAAGCTAAATCCCATCCTGAAGGTGCGCGGCAGCACAGCGCGCTTTTGCCAGGGTTCTGTTTGAATGCAAGCATTTGGCAGCACGAAAAATCAGAATATTGTTTCTTCCCAAATCATTTCCATGAGGCCCGAAACTGAAAAAAGGGGGATACGCAATTGCCGGACGGCAATTGCGTATCCCCCTTTTAAACGCGCGCTCAATATGACAGTGTAACCGGCCCATCCTGTATGTCCACCCATACGGCCGGCTGTTTGCCGGCCGTGGCCAGATAGTAATATCCGGCCCGCCTGCCAAGCCCGCGGCAGGCGTCGTGCCAGACCTCGCGGTCCATCACAGCCACGTCGCCGGGATACAGGATCACCGCGCGCAGATCGCATGCCCGCGGCGGTGCGCCGCCGTTGGATGCGGCCACGCACAGGATCACCGGCTCGGCCATACAGAGGATCGCCTCCTGCGTATGGCTGTGCTTCTCCATCGATGTGACCGGGCACGGCGCCGCCGCTCCGAAGGTCAGCCCCAGATGGGCGGGCGTATCGATCAGCGGCGACCGCGTCATGTGATCCTCATAAGCTGCGGCGAGCGTATGCGAAACGCCCTCGCACGCGTCCGGCATCCTGTAATACGTTCCATAGGAGGTAAAATCAAAGTCCCTGATCGGGACGGCCATGAGCTGCACAAAAATCCGACCTTTCCGCATGCCGCGTTCAGACGGCATTTTTCTTGAGCTGATCCAGGTTCGTCAGGCACATAACGACGATTGTCGCGATGTATGGCGTCATCAGTACGAGCTGCGAGGGAATATTGAAGCTTTGCAGGCCAACCGAAACCGCATCCGCAAAGGCGAAGATCAGACATGCGAAAAATGCCTTGAGCGGGTCGCCCT
>DBFXIC010000108.1:0-11894 GCA_048455095.1 Anaeromassilibacillus sp. | reverse complement strand
CTCTGTATGTAACAGATTGTTCCAGCGCTTCATACATAAAATTTTCCTCTCTCCGCATACTATACTGATTAAATCATCGGGAGGCGGAAAAATTGCGCAAGGAAGTTCTTTCCTCCATATATCTGGAAAACCGGGAAAAGCTGGATAACCTGCTTCGTCTGTCAGAGAGCTTCGACCTCATCGGCAGGGAGATTCGGATAGCAGAGAAAAAGGCTGTTCTATATTTTGTCGACGGTTTTGCCAAGGACGATATCATGGAAAAGCTCATGGAATATTTGATGTCCTTGAAACCGGAGGACCTGGACGGGATCGATACGACAAAAGCCTTTGCAGATGCGTTCATCCCCTACGTAGAAGTAGATTGCGTCGAAGAGTGTGAAAAAATTGCGACGAGTGTTTTGTCTGGCACGATCTGCCTGATTGTTGAAGGGTACGATCAGGCGATGATGATCGACGCCAGAACGTATCCTACCCGAAGCGTGAGCGAGCCCGACGACGACCGTGTGCTGCGCGGCTCACGGGACGGCTTTGTCGAGACGCTTGTCAACAATACAGCATTGATCCGCCGCCGTATTCGCGATCCAGATCTCACCATGGAGATTTTACAGGTCGGAACAAAGTCAAAGACCGATGTGGTTCTCTGCTACATGGCGAACGCCGTAAGTCCTGAGACATTGAAAATAGTGCGAGAAAAATTAAACAATGTGCGAATCAATGCGCTGACCATGAGTCAGGAGAGTCTGGCGGAATGTTTGGTCCGTCCCAAATGGTACAATCCGTTCCCAAAGGTTCGGTATTCAGAACGTCCAGATGCCGCGGCGGCGAGCGTCTTGGAGGGAAGTATCGTCATTTTGGTGGATAATTCTCCTTCCGCCATGGTTTTGCCAACGTCCATTTTTGATTTTATCCAAGATACAAACGATTACTATTTTCCTCCGCTGGTGGGAACCTATCTGCGCACCGTGCGCATGGTGGTGTTCCTCTTGACATTGATTCTTACACCAACCTGGTACCTGCTGGTGAGCAATCCCCAGTGGATTCCATCCTGGCTGGAATTTATTCAAATCGAGGAACCCAACCAGGTTCCCGTGATCGCACAGCTTCTGTTGATTGAATTCATTATCGATGGATTAAAACTCGCTTCCCTGAATACGCCGAGCGTCCTCAGCAATTCATTCAGCGTGGTGGGCGCGCTGGTTTTGGGCGATTTTGCGGTTCAGGCCAAATGGTTTGTGCCAGAGGTCGTGCTTTTTATGGCGTTTGTCGCCATCTCCAACTTTACTCAACCAAGCTTTGAACTAGGCTATGCGTTCAAGCTATTTCGTGTGTTAATTCTCATTTTAACAGGGCTATTCAATCTGTGGGGATTCATTGCCGGCCTGGTGTTGATGATGATCATTTTGTCGTGCAGCAAGACCATCACCGGAAGAGGATATTTATATCCGGTGATCCCATTCAATGCAAAGGCGCTGTCACGCCTGCTTGTGCGCAGAAGAATCAGCAACCACAATACCTGAAAGGACAGAAAAAAGCGCGGTCTTGCGGCCGCGCTCAAAAGAAAGGAGGGCATGAAGTGAAAATGAATAAAGTCCTATTATATATGGAAACCTCTTGAGAAATCCGGGAAATATGTCGCGCGCTTTCGCAGATTTCAGGAGAGGAATGGCTGGTGGTCTGTCGAGTCTGTGGACCGGTATTCCGTCCGTCCATAGACTGTAACAGCTTTTTTCAATGTCTAAAGTATACGGCGCGATTGTGTACGACGTTTGAATGAAGTGCGAAAGCTCCGTTAAAAATCATGGACGAACTGTGAATAAAAGGCAGGAAATTCCATCAAGAAGGACGCGTGAGGGAGAACAAGCGATGCTTTTCTGCCTAGGCATAATGTCCTGTTCACGAACTGTACAGGGCACATAAAGACGGATATATAGGGGACAGGGCAAAGAGATTGTCGTGCACTTTATGGCTTTCTGATTGAGTTTGCCAGGATTGAACGCCTTAACAAAGGTATATAAACATGAAAAACGAAGGCCAACAAAAAGGCCTTCGTTTTTCATAGAAGATTATCTTATAAGACTGTTACGGGCGTCCAAAGCTTTGCCATAGGGAGGAAACCCACGTTTCAATTGCTTGTGCCAGTATCAATTGCTGGTGCAAAACAGCCATTCCTGTTTCAGGAATCTCTGAGATAGTTTCTTTTCTGCGGATGTTTTCTTCCAAATATGCTTTCAGCGTTCTCACATTGTTTTCAATATCTGTTAGGCATATTCTTTGATCTTCCGGCGGTAGGCTGGTCAAATTTACAATGACAGCATTAAAATCTAAAAATATATGAATGGGCTTCGAGGCAATCTCCAACATAAGATTTTGAAATTCTTTTTCACCGGCTTCTGTTAAGGAGTAGACTGCCTTTTCGGCCATTTTTCCTTCCTTGATATCGCTTTTAATATAGCCCTTTTGCTCCAACTGGATGACCTTTTTGTAAATAGAAGGGGTACTGATTTTTACCCACTTGGAGATGTTGCGGTACTCGACCAGCTTTTGAATATCATATGCGCTTAGGGACTCTTTTTTTAAGATGCCTAGTACAATTAAATCGATTGTTGCCATCGTGTTCTTCCTTTCTCTTGACAACTACTATAATTTATAGTAGTATGGGCTTTACAGCTGTGATGATATAATTTATAGTACTGTATTTTATACTTTTCGTCAAGAGAAAGGAAGGTTTATAAATGGATCAATGCAACAATCAAATAGAATTGCTGGGAACCGTGCCGGTACCAAAAGCGCTTTTAGCGCTAGGGCTCCCCACTATGATCGGTATGATGATCAACGCGGTGTACAATTTGGTAGACGCCTATTTTGTCGGAGGGTTGGGCACCAGCCAGATGGGGGCAATCTCCATCGCATTTCCACTTGGACAGGTGGTTGTAGGGCTGGGGCTATTGTTTGGAAACGGGGCGGCATCCTATATCTCTCGATTGCTGGGGCGCGGGGATAAAGAGACTGCAAACAGAGTGGCCAGCACTGCCCTATATAGCAGCATCTTTCTGGGGACGGTTATGATCGCCTGTGCGATTATTTTTCTAAATCCCCTTTTAAAGCAGTTGGGCGCAACAGAAAGTATCATGCCCTATGCGGTGACTTACACGCGTATCTACATCATTTCGTCGATTTTTAACGTATTCAATGTCACTATGAACAATCTTGTGACAAGTGAAGGCGCGGCAAAAACGACAATGTGTGTATTGATGACGGGCGCTGTACTGAATGTGATTTTGGATCCAATCTTGATCTACATGCTGGGTTTGGGAGTGGCCGGTGCAGCGATCGCCACAGCCGTTTCACAAATCGTCTCTACATCGATCTATTTGTGCTACATATTGAGAAAAAAGAGCATCTTCCGCTTTCGTATCAAGGAGTGCTGCTTCTCAAAAGAAGTTATGTTTGAAATTTTAAAAATCGGAATTCCTACGCTGGTATTCCAGCTGCTGACCAGTCTTTCCATCGCAATGGTCAATGACCAGGCAAAAGGATATGGAGATTCAGCAATTGCAGCAATGGCGCCCGTGACGAGGATGCTTTCTGTGGGAAGCCTGATGGTGTTCGGATTTATTAAAGGATTTCAACCGATTGCCGGATATAGCTATGGGTCAAAAAAATATGACCGACTACAGCAAGCGATCAAAATTTCCATTCTCTGGTCTACAATATTCTGTGTAATCTTTGGATTAATCATCGCCCTCTTTTCCACAGCGATTGTCTCTCAATTTACAAAAGGAGATATGGAAATGATCCACGTAGGGCAGACCGCATTGCGGGCAAACGGAGTATCCTTTATGCTCTTTGGATTTTATACGGTATATTCGTCGCTGTTCCTTGCACTGGGAAAGGCGAAAGAGGGCTGCATTCTCGGCGCGTGCAGGCAAGGGCTTTGTTTTGTGCCTATCATTTTGATTCTCCCAATGTTTTGGGGGATCAATGGCATTCTGTATGCACAACCAATTTCCGACGTGGTCTCGGCTATGATTACCGGCTTCATGGCTGTACGGCTCCATAAGGCACTGGCTGTAACAAAAGCGCAGCCAACTTCCATACAAAGAGAACAATCCCTTTAGAGGGACAAATTTGGTAAAAAGCAATCCGGATTTTTGTTGCCGGAATGCATTTATTAGCGTTCCGATGAAGCGTTAGCAACAATAGCGCCCCGGTCCCAAGAAGGCAATTTCCGCCTGTTTTAGGGCGCTGTATTTTGCTTGGCGCCCGGCTTTGGCAAAAGGTGAAAAAATAAGCCGCTCCAGCAGCCTTATTGCTGGAACGGCTTTGCCCGCAAAGAGAAAGGGCTCTTGTATTATAACAATTCAATAAAACAAACTGCAATGGTAATTTATGGAATATGTCTTAAAGTGGATTTCTGATAAAATGTGCTGGATCTGTTACAAAATGAAATCGTGATAGCAAACTGCACAAAGCAAGCCCTATAAAAACAGGAAAACACGCCCTGAAGCAGCATTTAGCGGCGCTTCAAGGCGTGCTTTTTTCATAAGTTTCCTAACGGTCTATTTTGCAACAGACCCTTTGCACAGGATGGATTAGGTGGCGTCGCCCAACCGAATCACCGTGAGTGCGATTTCACTGAGGGAGAAACCTTCACGGTTTACCACGACTTTCAAAGTTTCAGGAGCCGTAGCGACATAGAAGGGAATACTGAACGACACGGTAGACACTTCGTTTGAAGCCAAGAACGTATGGCCTGCAACGGCGCCGGGCACAGGCATACCTCCGCGTGTCAGTTGAATCAGAACAGAAGTCGGGAAACAGGTTCCCATGTCAACGGAAGCGATTCCATGGAAGAAAGCCTGATAAATTCCGGGCTTTGTGATCCGCACATCCGTGGAACCAGACGTATGCGTGATAGCCGAACCGAAGACCAAGGGAGTGCCGTTAAAGACAAGCGCCTGACCTGCAGCAGTCGGCTGAGCAGCCGCATTCACCGTGGCAAGCACATCAGGAGTGCAGCAGGATCCGGATGCGCCGCGCGGGATGACAAAATTAAAGATGGCATTTTCACTCGTGCCGGAGTTGGTCACTTCGGCGTTTGTCCCCGGATCTCCAGTTGTTACAGTGCCGATGGTAATGGTTGCGGCTGTGCCAGTTGGGCCAGTTGGACCTGTGGCACCGGTTGCTCCCGCTAGTCCGGTGGCTCCTGTCGCACCGGTTGGACCAGTCGCGCCAGTCGGACCTGTGGCACCGGTAAATCCTGTCAGACCGGTAGCGCCCGTTGCGCCTGTTGCACCGGTGGCACCGGTGGCACCCATTACGCCAGTTGAACCAGTTGCACCTGTTGGACCAGTTGGACCAGTCGCACCGCGTGGAATGACGAAGTCGAGGACGTGGTTCGGTTCGCCACTGACATCTGTAACGGAAGCTGGTGTGTTGGGATCGGCTGTAGTGGTATTACGAATGGCAATGGTTTCAGCTGCACCCACTTCGCCGGTCGGGCCAGTTGGTCCTGTTGGCCCAGTGGGTCCGGTAGCGCCTGTTGGCCCAGTAGGTCCAGTTGCACCTGTAACGCCCGCTGTACCTGCCGTGCCAGTGGGCCCGGTTGGCCCGATAACACCTGTTGGCCCTGTGACGCCTGTCGCACCAGTGGGGCCAGTTGCACCCGTGACCCCCGCGGTGCCTGCCGTGCCGGTCGGCCCGGTAGCGCCAGTAATACCAGTTGCTCCGGTGGCACCAGTCGGACCGGTAACGCCTGTTATGCCAGTGGCGCCGGTTGATCCAGTAGGTCCAGTGGGGCCTGCTATGCCCGTTGCACCTGTGGCACCCGTTGCACCAGTCGCACCACGGGGAATGACGAAATCGAGAACATGATTCGGCCCGCCGCTGACATCCGTAACGGAAGCCGGGGTACCAGGAGCTGCCGTAGTGGTGCTGCGGACTTCGATGGTTTCGGCTGCGCCAGTCGCACCCGTTGCGCCGGTTGCGCCAGTCGGTCCGGTGGGTCCTGTAGGCCCTGTCGGACCGATGGGACCAGTTGGCCCGGTCGCGCCGGTCACGCCGGACGGACCCTGTATACCAGTTGCACCCGTTGCGCCGGTCGGGCCAGTGTTGCCCTGAGGGCCAGTCGGGCCGGTATTACCCTGCGGTCCGGTTGCGCCTGTTGGGCCAACAGCGCCGATCGCACCGGTCACACCAGTCGCGCCAGTTGCACCGGTAGGTCCTGTTAGGCCGCGGGGACCTTCGACGCCCTGTATTCCCTGGATGCCCTGGGGACCGGTTACACCTGTTAGACCGCGCGGTCCTTCAGGCCCCTGGATACCCTGGGGCCCCTGAGGCCCGGTTGCACCTGTTGCTCCACGTTCTCCCCTTGGTCCCGTGGGGCCGGTCGGTCCTGTAGGGCCTACAGAACCTGTGGGCGGACAAGGAGATGGGACACAGCAAGAGGGCGGTGGACAGGGGGGCGGTACACAGCAAGAAGGCGGCGGGCAGCAAGGGGGTGGACAGCAGGAGGGATTGCAGCACGCATTGTTTAGATTTTCATTTGGATAGATTTTCACACGCTTTACCTCCGATCAGAGATTTGGAATACTCCAAATATAGTCTATGCACCAGAGGAAAATATGGATACAGTGAGAATGGGATTTCCCAAGGCTTTCGTGCAAAGACAGGGAGCGGAGAATCCGTCCAACTTTTTCGGTGTCCCTTCCTGGAAAAAAGCGTTTCCTGATCTGACGCAGCTGTAGGTCTATACCACTTGGTTTATGATCCTACTGTTTACGGTTTTCGCGATTGTGATCGCGACGCAATTCCGGAGAATTCACCTCTTGGCAAGAGTGGAATAACGCTTGCAGATGCGTTTTCTCTGGAATACAGTGAAATGGAACACGGCAGGGAGATGGCTGTGGAGAGAAGAACGGCATGTCTTCCCAACCCGGCCAAGGATGGGAACCTTTTAAAATAGGGTATGCGTTTTGAAGGAAGATGGATGTAAAAAGCCGCGCCGAAGCTTTCGGCGCGGCTTTTATGCCAGGTTCTTAAAAGGTAACTGGTACTACGTCTATCCAGCGCAAATGCCATAACTTTTATAAAACATTAGGAGACGCAGTATTTAGAAAACGCATTCATACAACACGCAGCGGCTCCCACTTTCGCGCAGGACAGAGCCTGCAGAAAACGTAGATTATTTAGAGCTGACTTTTGCTTTAGCAACCTGCTTGTCGATGTATTCCTGTAGGGGACGTTCCTTCAGATTGATGGTCATTTTGGACGAGTCGGGCTTATGCAGGGACATAATCACTGCGTTGCGGTCGTCGGACTTTTTAGAAGTGATGTCGAATGTGCCATCTGCGTTGTCCGGCTTTACAAAACAGACGGTGCAGTAATACTTATCCTTGTAATACTGGCCCGCTGTGTCCTCGGCGAGCTTTTTCAGATCCTTCGCGTCCAGCGTGTCGGGATCCTTGGTCACGATAAACATTGCGCGATTGCCATAGATTCTCTTGTACACGCCGTCCTTAAAGGTGAAATTCTCATCGGTTTCCGTGTACTTCTTGGAGTTCGCGCCCGTACCGTCGGCATTGTTTCCCGCCGGCGTTGTAGAGGAAGGTGCAGCAGAGGAAGTTGCGCCTTCGCCCGCTGCATTGGAGGCATCCTCGGAAGAAGCCGTACCGGATTCCTCCACTGAGGAGGAAGATTCCGCCTTAGAGGAGGACTCCTGCATAGAAGAACTGGAGGAGCCCGTCTGGGAGGAGGACTCGTCCGAAGCCGGGGAACAAGCAAATAACGTACATGTAAGCGCTGCAATCATCATGGCAGCAATGATTTTTTTCATCATATTTCCTTATCTCCTTCAAAAAATTTTTCTCATGATAGCACGCGATCCTTTTCAAGTCAATCGGGTTTTGTCGCTGCAGAGTGGAATGAGGGCAGTTTGCTTTTAAAAGTCTGCCCGGTTTTCCTAAGGAAATTCGATAATTGTAAAAAAACTGAAAACAAGTGTTATAAGGCGGCATTCGCCATAAAATCCACGGGAAAACACCATCATTGGGAATCTTACAGGTTTCTTACATTTGCCTTAAAAGACTTTAAAAATCGCTGATTTCTGATCGTATCGTGGTATACTCCGTTTGTATTGATATAAAGAAACGCCTGTTTTTAGATAAGGAGTATGTGGTATGTGGAACTTGGAAAACCGAATGGCCTTTCGCGACTGTGTAGCGGATCTGCTCAGCGAGCCGGAAGTGCAAAAAATGGAACAGATCCGGCAGCATGTAAACGATGCCAGTTGTTTGCAGCACTGCCTGTTTGTATCCTATTTGAGCTTTTTATTTTGCCGCCGCTTTCATTTGGACGCGGTTTCCGCGGCGCGCGGCGGCCTTTTGCACGACCTGTATCTGTATGACTGGCGGACCCATGAGGGGAAGCATGCCACTATGCACCCGATCACCGCTCTGGTCAACGCTACCCGGCTTTTTCCCCTGAACGATAAAGAAAAAGACATCATTGTCAAACATATGTGGCCGCTGACGCCGTCGCTCCCCCGGTATATAGAAAGCTTTGTGGTCAGCAGCGCCGATAAGCTGTGCGCGCTTGCGGAGATTTTCCACGTATATCGCTGGATGCGGGTGGGCGAGAATTTGAATTTTGTGCCGGAGAAAACCGCGATTCCCATTTCTCAAGAACGCGCCTCCGCATAAACTGCTGGACAGGTCCCTCTGGTGCGCCGCGGGGAATGCCCCAGGAATGGGGATGCGTTGTCCCCATGGATCTGGCGACGCTGTTTCTTCCCACTTGCGGTAGGCCGGATTTATGGTATAATCACTTTACAGCCGGCGGGAAAAATCGGGCCGCCGCGTGCCCGAGCAGGGCGCATGGACACCGCCGGACAACACGGTTTGGTGTAGATACGGAGGAATGGTTATGCAGGAAATTGAGCGAAAGTTTTTGATCCGCCACTTTCCAGACTTGCCCCTTTTAGAGCAGGCGGAGGTATTTCAGGGCTATCTGTCTACGGAACCGGTGGTCCGTATCCGCAAAAAGATTTTGGGGCAAGAGGCAAGCTACGTCTTGTGCTTTAAAGGGAAGGGACGGCTTTGTCGCAAGGAGATTGAGCTGGACCTGACAAAAGAAACCTTTGAGGAATTGGAAGAGCTGTTGGAAATTCCGATGGTGCACAAGAAATATCGTGTGTACGCACTGGGGGACCGCCGCCTGGAATGCAGCTGGGTGGATCGCGGGGAGACTACGGAGTTTCTTTATGCCGAAGTGGAATTTCCTTCGGTGGAGGAAGCAATGGACTTCCAACCGCCCGCATGGCTTTCGAACGAAGTGACAGAGGATTCTTCTTATAGTATGAGCCAGTATTGGCAGCGGAAAAAAGAGGCACTACTTCATCCATAGAGGCATATTTCTATCCTAAAAATGGGCCAGGGGAGGGGCAGGCCCGTCAACTGATGGGCTTGTTGGGATTCGCGTATCTTCCCGGGACAGGGCTGCCTTTTGCTGTTTTTTCAGCGCGTTCTACAGAACAAACTAGATACTTGAGCGGACACCGGATTTTTCGGCGCCCGCTTATTTTGCGTATTCGTACACCGGGCGGCGCCCCCTGCATACTTTGGTAGTGTGAAAAAGGCCGGAGGCCAAAACCGCCGGACTTGCAGAAAGGGGAATGCCCGATATGATCGATGGAAAATACAGTGTTGTGATGCAGACGCCGATGGGACCTGTGAAGGGGACGCTCATCCTAAAAACAGAGGAAGAACGCCTTAGCGGGGTTTTAGAGGTAATGGGAGGGCGGCATCCATTCTCCGGCGGCAGCGTTAACGGGGAGGAGTGCGCGTTTTCCAGTGTTATTCAAACGCCGCTGGGGAAGCTTCAGCTTTCCGTCAAAGGAAACGTACACGGCGATTCTTTTCGTGCGACCGCGCGCACCCAGATGGGCGTGATCACCGCAATGGGGAAGCGGATTCATCCCGGTACGCATCGGAAGGACTGAAAATTTTGGAGGCTTGCACGTAGGATTTCCATTGTAATGCAAATTTGCATTTGCTATAATGAGACAAAACAGAACGTTTTGATGAAGTGCGCGTCCGTATGGCGGGCGGCCATGCTGCAAGAGCAGGATGTAAAGACAAAGGAGGAACAAACATGGAAAAATCGAAGGTGTATTTTACCGATTTCAGGGCCAGCCTGAACCAGAATCTTTTGCAAAAGTTGGAAAAGCTGGTGGTGAAGGCCGGTATGGAACAACTGGATTTCAAAAATAAATTTGCGGCGATCAAGATCCATTTTGGAGAGCCGGGCAACCTGGCATATTTGCGTCCCAATTATGCAAAGGTGATTGTGGACCTGGTGAGACGCAACGGCGGCAGACCGTTTTTGACCGACTGTAACACGCTGTATGTGGGCCGGCGCAAAAATGCGCTGGATCATCTGGACGCCGCGTATGAGAACGGCTACAACCCCTTCGCGACGGGCTGCCATGTGATCATTGCGGATGGTCTCAAGGGCACGGACGAGGTGTTGGTGCCTGTTCCTGATGGGCAATATGTCAAAGAGGCAAAGATCGGCCGTGCGATCATGGACGCGGATGTGTTCATTACGCTTACGCATTTTAAGGGCCACGAGGCCACGGGCTTTGGCGGCACGTTTAAGAATATCGGCATGGGCTGCGGCTCCCGCGCAGGGAAGATGGAAATGCACAGCAGCGGCAAGCCCTTTGTGGATCAATCTCTTTGTGTGGGCTGCGGTTCCTGCCAGAAGAACTGTGCGCATTCCGCCATCACGATCACAGACCGGAAAGCGAGCATCGACCATAATAAGTGCGTCGGCTGCGGGCGCTGCATCGGCGCATGCCCCGTGGACGCGGTAAAATCCCCGGACGACGAGGCGAACGACATCCTGAATAAAAAGATCGTGGAGTATTCTGCGGCGATCCTACGGGAAAAGCCGAATTTCCATATTAGCCTGATCTGCGACGTTTCGCCGTACTGCGACTGCCACGCGGAGAACGATGCGCCCATCATCCCGGACGTGGGGATGCTGGCCTCTTTCGATCCCGTGGCTCTGGACATGGCGTGTGCAGACCTATGCAACCAGCAACCGGTGATGGCGGGCAGCATGATCGACGGCAGGCCGGTGCACGACCACTTCGATGCGACCCACCCGACCACCAATTGGCGTGTGACCATCGATTACGCGGAAGAAATGGGGCTTGGGACCCGCAATTACGATTTGATCCGCATTTCATAATAAACGACAAAATGCGCCCGGACGCAGCCGATAAAGGCTTTGCCCGGGCGCATTTTTTGTCCGATGATTTAAGATTCCAGCTTTTCGTCCAGACAGGCGGCAAGATGTTCCATATCGCTGATCGAGCGGATGTCCTCGGGGCGACGGTTGATCTCCTCCTTCACCTGCAGTGGAAGGGAATCAAAGTAATTGGCCGCGGCCTCGTCGCCGTTATAGCGCCAGCTGAAACCGTTTCTTCGAATGTCCGTGCAAACACCTCCGCACAGGAACCCATGCGCGGATGCAAAGGTTCCAGTAGATCACCAATGTCAAACGCATCGACAAAAAGCAAGGTAACACGACTGTATATGCCTTTGACTTTGGTGGACTACTAGTATATGCAGAAAGCCGCCTTGGACCGCGAGGGAGTTGCTGGAAGTCATCCCGCCTGCTCTTCGGGCGCGGGGGAGAGCATTGCGAGAATATCGTCGACGGATTTGCCGGAGCGCAATACCGCATCATACAGATAGCTGATTTCCGCCTCGCGCTTGGCGTTCAGCAATTCTTTGCGTTTTTCTTCCAATTCAATGATCGTTTTTTTCCAGCGGGTGATCTGCGCTTCCACCTTCATGATCTCGGTATCATAGTCGATTCCCCTGCGG
>DBFXIC010000107.1:0-6072 GCA_048455095.1 Anaeromassilibacillus sp. | reverse complement strand
ATATGGAATGGGCTACGGAGGGATTCTTATTGCAATATCATGACAGATAGAGTAGAAAAGCGGAAAAGAATACTTGCAATACCTAGCTTTTTGTGATACTATAATCTAAGCTAACAAGCGGACTGGGGAGAGTTCCCGGTTCTATTTTCGGAGGTGCACTATGGGCGTTTGGCAGATTGTTTTGGGGATCGTTCTGGCTTTGTTCTCCGTTGCCATCATCGTTGTTGTTCTGTTGCAGGAAGGCCATCAGGCGGGACTCGGAGCAATTACAGGCGGCGCGGATACATTCCTTGCGAAAAACCAGGCTCGCACAGTGGACGCGTTCCTTGCCCGGTGGACAAAGGTGATTGCCGTTGGCTTCTTCCTTCTTGTCATCGGTCTGAATGCGCTTGTGTTTTTTGCCCCGTAAATCAAGATGCAGAAAGCCCCGCTTGTACAAGCGGGGCTTTTTTCTGCAACAAGGCTTGGGTGCAGACGGCATATCCGGATCGCCTTTTCCCAGAAAAAGGTTTTGTGCAGTTGATGCAGGGCCGCTTTTAGGAGCAAACCATACAAAAGGAACCGCGAAACAGGCGGCTGTACACCGACTGTGTTGCCGCGCGATCCCCTGCGGAACAGGATGCGGGAGCTCTTAAATGCTGATTGAGACGGCCCGCACAGGAAAAGAAAATTCTTCCTCCGCATGAGACGCAATAATTGTGAGGAAAACCGGGAAGAATTTTGGTTGAGAAGCGCCGTGGAGTGTGTTTTAAAGCCCGATAATGGCAAAAAAGGATGTAGGAAGGTCCGCAGAGGCGTAAGGAATCCACGTTTCATAAATGTCCGAAATCCCCTGAGAGAGAGGGACATGGCCGGACTCACATTTCAGGTTTTAAAATGCACTCGGTCACGGCGGAATAGGAGTATCACATGTTGGAAGAAATGAAAGATCAAATTTTAAACACCGTGCGCAAAACGCCGCAGGTGTTGACTTCCCGCGGCTTAATCAAAAAGATGCGGGTCAAGGACACAAAGATATTTTATCAGGCGCTGGACCAGCTGCGGCAGCAGGGGCTTGTGCGGGTGAATAAGAAACACCGCGTACACGCAGCGGGGCAATCTGCCCACGCGCCGAAACAGTTCCCTCCGAAATCGTCGAGAGGCGTCTCCCAGCAGACAAAACAAACGATGGAAAGACAGCCGTTGGGGCGCGCCTTGCGTGAGAAGCTGCGCGGGCCGGTGGAGAAGATCGACGGCGTAAAAAAAGCGGTGATCGTATCCCTGAGCAAGGGCTTTGCTTTTGCGCGGCCCGAGGACGGCGGAGAAGACCTGTTCATCCATGCAGATCGCCTGAAATCGGCATTTATCGGCGATACGGTGGTGCTGAATCATCTGGAACGCAGCGGACGGGGCCTTTCGGCCGATGTGGAGCAGATCACCCAGAAGGCGAGCCGAATGCTGACCGGCACCCTGGTAGAAGGGGAAAACGGGTTGGAGTTTACACCGGACGACGCGATCCGATATAATCTGCCTCTGGAGAAGAAGAGCCTGCAAAATCTGCGGCCGCGCATGAAAGCGCAGGCGGAGATTCGCCGCATCCCAGGAACGGACCGCCTGTGTGCCCGGGTTCTCAAGACGTACGGCAGCGCGGATAGTGCAAAAATCTGCTCGGATGCGATTATCGACCAGAACGGCATCCGGACGGTTTTTCCGGATGAGGTGCTCGCGGAGGCGGGAAGGATCAGCAAAGCAAAAATTACGGAGAAAGACCTCAAGGGCCGTCTGGATTTGCGTGGAACCAGCATCTGCACGATCGACAGCGCGGACGCGAAGGACCTCGACGACGCAATCTCTGTTAGCCGCACGCGGCTCGGCTATCGTTTGGGCGTGCATATCGCGGATGTCTCCCATTATGTCAAAGCGGGCGGCGCCATCGATCTGGAAGCACGGGAACGCGGAACCTCCGTATATTTTGCGGACCGCGTGATCCCCATGCTGCCAGAAGCGCTGAGCAACGGCGTATGTTCGCTCAATGCTGGCGAGGATAAGCTGACGTTTTCTGCGATTATCGAGCTGGATAAACAAGGCGCGATCCTTTCGTACCGGTTCCGCAAAAGTGTTATCAACTCCAAGGTGCGCGGTGTTTATGCGGAGGTCAACCAGCTTTTCGACGGTACGGCGGATAAAATGCTGCGCAAGAAGTATTCGCCGGTAATCCGTTCCCTCAATGCAGCGCGGGAGCTCGCCGAGGTGCTCAAAGCGCGCTCGAAACGGAACGGCACCGTGGATTTGGATAGTACCGAATCCCGCTTTATTCTGGATCAAAACGGCGTCTGTGTCGATGTACAGCCCCGGGAGAGCGGGGAAGCGGAGCAGATGATTGAGCAGTTGATGGTCACAGCAAACCAGGCGGCGGCAAAGCTGGCAAAGAGCGCCAACCTGCCGTTCGTCTACCGCATCCATGAGCAGCCGGACCCGGAGCGCGTGGAAACGCTTTCGGAACTGGTGGGGGCGCTGGGACTGAATCCTACGAGCCTGAAGCACAGCGCCAGCGTCAAAACGGCTGATTTTGCGGCGATTATGGAGCAGGCTGCGGGGACGCCGGCCCAGAAGGTGGTTTCCCATCAGTTGCTCCGTACTATGGCAAAGGCGCGCTACGATACCCAGCCGGTGGGCCATTTCGGCCTGGCGCTGGAGGACTATTGCCATTTTACGTCTCCAATCAGGCGGTATCCAGATACAGCGATCCATCGCATCCTTTCGGCGTATCTCGCAAAGGACAAGGAGATTACGGCGCACTATACAGATTTCGCAAAGGAGGCGGCGTCCAATTCCTCCAAATGTGAGGTCCGGGCTATGTCCGCCGAACGCAGCGCGGAAGATTGCTACATGGCGGAATATATGCGTCAACACATCGGGGAAGAATACGTGGGCGTTATCAGCGGCGTCACCATGCGCGGCATATTTGTGGAGTTACCCAATACAGTGGAAGGATTTGTGCCGGTGACCTCATTTGAAGGTGCAAATTTTGAATTTGACGGCATGATTACACAGTTTGATAAGACCACAGGCCGAAAGTTGACCATCGGACAACCGTTGCGTGTAAAAGCGGTCGCTGCGGATGTTGCCAGTGGGCGTATCGATTTTGTCCCCGCAGAGGACGTTGGACAAGAGGAATAACAAGGGATGCTAAAAACCCGGAGAACACTTCTTTGGAAATGTTCTCCGGGTTTTGTATTTTATCACTTTTTTGCCGCAAACTGGTATAAAGCATGGAATAAATGTCCACCATATGGACATAGAAATAAAAATACACGCGGAGGATTCATGTGGAATTTCCACATGGCAGATGCGGATGGAAAGTGGTGTGCATATGGAAACAGTGTTAAAACTGATACAGCGTGTGGACGGCCGGGAAACGGACAAAAAGCAGGAGCAGGAAGAACGGCAGCTTGTGGAGCAAATCCGGGAGGTTTCGCGGCTCATGGCCTGTAACGATCTCTGGTTTGAACTGGAATGCGATGAGAACCTGATCGAATCCTGTATTTACCAACGCGAGGCACTACAGGCACGATACCGCTATCTGCTGGGAGCCGCGCGGCGCAAGGGGATCAGCTGTGCGCCGTTTCAGCCGAAAAGGGCGGAGGGATAAGTCCATATCGTTGGGCTTGTCCCTTTTTCCATTTGGGCGAACGCATCATTTTTGAACAGGGGGTGCAAGGAAGAAGGAATGGAAGGAAAACGCGCGCCTTTATGTTGCCAGCCTATCGAGAAGCTGTTGACGCGCGGATGCACAAGGTCGAGGAACAACGGGAAAGGGGAAATGAAAGATGAACAGTTGGATGGTTATTTTGGTGGGATTGGGTGTCTTTGCATTGC
This sequence comes from Anaeromassilibacillus sp., assembly GCA_048455095.1. Taxonomy (GTDB): domain Bacteria; phylum Bacillota; class Clostridia; order Oscillospirales; family Acutalibacteraceae; genus Anaeromassilibacillus. The sequence continues at coordinate 2,214 of DBFXIC010000107.1, read as the reverse complement.
TTGTGTTGTTACAGGTCATCGTACGGGCGGCGCACCCGGTACAACGTGCGCTCGGAGGCGTGGCAATGGGCCTGTGTGCTTTGGCGGCGGTGAATTTGACGGGATTTTTTACCGGGGTATCGGTGCCGCTCAGCCCATTGGCGATCGGTGTATCCGGCGCTGCCGGAATACCAGGTGTGACCTTACTCCTCCTGCTGAATTTGATTTTTGTGTGAGAAGCCCGGAAATATACTTTTTGCTTGATAAAAATAACAAGCAGAGAAAATACACAATCACTTGTAAAAAAGCATTGGCGAAGAAAGGCATGCGGACCAGCCCTTTTGGTTACGGATGTAAAAAGGTAATTTTGTGCGATGAAGCCCACCGTGTTTGCGGCGGGCTTCTGTGTTTTTAACAATGCGGATGGCGTTTAAAAAAGTTGCCGACGATATCAATCTGGGGAGAACTGCATTTCACATGGAAAGCGGGGATTCCTCATAAGGGGTTCAAGTCATCCGGATATTCCAGGATAGTCCACCTGGATTTTGAGGAAAGAATATGGTACAATCAGAAAAAACACGGAGAGGGTTCAATATGAAGGACTTTATTTTAGAAGCATGTGTGGACAGCACCGCGTCGGCGGAAGCGGCAAAGCGTGGGGGTGCGACCCGGCTGGAGCTTTGTACGGGTTTGGTGGTCGGCGGCTTGACCCCGGGGCTTTCTTTCTTCCAGCAGGTGAAGGCGCGCACAGGGATGCGCACGCATGTGCTGATCCGGCCCCGTTTTGGGGATTTCTGCTATTCGGAAGAAGAATTTGAAGTGATCCTAGAGGATATCAGAAGATATGTGGAAGCGGGAGCCGACGGGATTGTGACGGGCTTCTTGCAGCCGGACGGAACACTCGATTTAAGGCGGATGGAGCAGGTGCGGAAGCTTTGCGAAGATCGCCATTTTACGCTGCACCGCGCCTTCGATGTGTGCGCCGACCCACTTCGTGCGCTTGAGGAGGCCCGGAATATCGGTGTAAATACCATTTTGACATCCGGTCAGCAGGATAGTGCTCTGGACGGGGCGGATCTGCTGCGCGAACTGGTACGGCAGGCCGGCGGTCAGGTAGACATTTTGGTGGGAAGCGGCGTTCATTCCAGGAATATCAAGGAACTGGCAGCCCGGACGGGAGCAACCAGTTTCCATCTGTCGGGCAAAAAAGAAAAGGACAGCGCCATGGCATACCGGAAATCCGATGTACACATGGGGCTGCCTATGATGAGCGAATATACCATCTTTGAAACGGACGAGCACGAAATCGCCGCGGCCCGTCGTGTGCTGGAACAATTCGAAGGATGAGGTTATCCCTTCATCCCTTTGAGAAGGTCCGAAGCCATATCCCGGTTGTTTGTGACGAGCGCCAGCATCATGCGATATACGTTCTCCGGCGCGCGATGAAAGTTTCGTTTGACCATACGTGCCTGATATAGATCCGGCACATAGAGGGAAAAATTCATCAGCTCCATATCCCCGCCGGAGACGTGGCAGGTCACGTTGTATCCGCGTTCTGTCCGGTTGATCTCCACTTTGTTTTCGCGTTCCCGTTTTGCCGCAGCCAGCAGGTTCACCGCTGCGGAGACTGCGCGTTCCCGCACGGAGAGGGGAACCGCCGCGTCCAATTGTTTGGCGATCATCCGCGCCTGCTTTGTGGCGCAAAGCAAGTCGGGCTGTTCTGGATCTGCTGTAAGGTTGCCGTTTTCCAAAAGATCGGACAATGCGTCCGTCACCTCGAAGTAATTCGCGAGGCCGTTGTCCTGCATGATGCCGATGACGTCCTGCCGGGAAAGAGGAGCGTCCACGCTGGAAAGCAGGTAGCAAATCAGAATCCGAATCTGGTTCTTGGTGCGCAGACCTCCCGGCTCTACACCACCGGTAAAAGCATCATATTCCATAAGAAACCCTCCCCTTTTATCCTCGCTGCCGCTAGAAAAATCCCTTCGAACATCCGCCGGACGGATTTTATTGAACAATGGGGAAACTTTTCAAATTGTTGCAGGTTCCCCGATTGGTTGTGGACAGGTGATAAAAAAGCCAAAGCCACCATCCCCAAGAGATAGCCCCGCTTTGACTTGAAATTCTTTAGTATTTAGTTTATCACATGGCCTTGCTCCTTGCAAGACGAAAAGGAGGGTTTTATTTTTTCAGGCCGCAAATCTCGTTGACGCGTTTGAAAATCTGTTCCTGTTC
>DBFXIC010000106.1:0-3162 GCA_048455095.1 Anaeromassilibacillus sp. | reverse complement strand
AACTATATCCGCAGAAAGGGGTTAGCACTAGCTAATCCCTAAATCAAAGGTCAAAAGTTAGTTTTGGCTAACTTTTATAAAAAGGAGTGACGGATATGTTTATAAAAGAAGCTGTCCTGCGCACAGCCGCGCGGGAACCCTCTGAACCGGCCGGTCCCCAGATGATGTTGATGCCGCTGGCCCTGGCAGAGGCTGGTAAAACCGTCGAAGTCCACGCCATCCGTGGCAAGGACGAAGTTCGCCGTTTCCTGCACAACCTCGGCTTTGCAGAGGGAGCGCAGGTGTCTATTGTCTCAGAATTAAACGGCAATATGATTGTCAACGTCAAAGGCACCCGGGTGGCGATCAGCAAATCGATGGCCAGCCGGATTCTTACCGTCTGATTTCGTTAGGAGGAAATCTTATGAGGACATTAAAGGAAGCAAAGTGCGGCGAAACCGTATCTGTGGCAAAACTGACCGGCGAAGGCGCGCTTAAGCGCCGTATCATGGACATGGGCATCACCAGGGGAACGCAGATTTTTGTGCGCAAGGTCGCTCCGCTGGGTGATCCGGTGGAGATCAACGTGCGCGGTTATGAGCTCTCCATCCGCAAAAGCGAAGCGGAAAACATCTGCTTAGCAGAGGCGTAACGCCTGTAAAGCCGTACGCAACAGTCGCGCGCCCACCGACGGCATGCGGGAGGGGCGCATGTCGTCTTTCGAATTCTGCCGCGTGCCCTTTTTAACCATGTACAGGTTTGCGGGGGTCCTTTCAAAAGGGCTTCCGGAAGAAATGTTTAGCAGATTCTAACCATGGCTGTCGGATTTCACAAGATAAAACTGCTGCTTTCTGAGCCTTTGCCTTTTGGTCAGGCGCCCAAAAGTTAGCCATAACTAATAAATATATCGAGGAGGAACACCGGAATGGAATTCAAAATCGCGCTTGCCGGCAACCCGAACTGCGGCAAGACCACCATGTTCAACGATTTGACCGGCAGCAGCCAGTACGTCGGCAACTGGCCGGGCGTAACGGTCGAAAAGAAGGAGGGGCGGCTCCGCGGGCATAAGGATGTGATCATCACAGACCTGCCGGGCGTCTATTCCCTCTCCCCTTACACATTGGAAGAAGTCGTCAGCCGCGACTATCTGCTCCATGAGTCGCCCGACGCCATCATCAACCTGGTGGACGGCACGAATCTCGAACGCAACCTGTACCTGACCACCCAGATTCTAGAGCTCGGCATCCCGGTGGTGATCGCCCTCAACATGATGGATCTGGTCAAAAAGAATGGCGACCGCATCGACATCGAAAAGCTCTCGGCGGCGCTGGGGTGCGAGATCGTCGAGACAAGCGCCCTCAAGGGCGCCGGCACCACGGAAGCGGCAGAGCGGGCCATCGCTTTGGTCGAGGCGAAAAAAGCGGCAATCCCGAAGCATACATTCTCCCAGCCCGTGGAGGAGATCCTTTCCCACATTGCGGAAATGGTGCGCGGCCAGGTTCCCGTGGCGTATGAGCGCTGGTATGCCATCAAGCTCTTTGAGCGCGATGAAAAAGTGACGGCGCAGTGCAAATTTGGCCCGCAGACCCAGGAGGCACTGGAAACAGCCGTCTCCTCTGTGGAAAAAGAGCTGGACGACGACAGTGAGAGCATCATCACGAATGAGCGGTACGATTTTATCGCAAAGCTGATGAAGAACTGCGTCCATAAGAAGCGCCCCGGTTTGACCCCCAGCGACAAGATCGATCGGATCGTCACCAACCGCTGGCTGGCCCTGCCGATCTTCGCCGTCATCATGTTCCTGGTGTACTATGTGTCCGTGACCACCATCGGCACGATCGTGACAGATTTCACAAACGAGACGCTCTTTGGCGAGTGGATCCAGCCCGCCGTGGGCGGATGGCTCGAATCCGTTGGCGCGGCGGCATGGCTGAACGGCCTGGTCGTGGACGGCATCATCGGCGGCGTGGGCGCGGTGCTCGGCTTTGTGCCGCAGATGTTCATTCTGTTCTTCTTCCTCTCAATTTTGGAGGACTGCGGCTACATGGCGCGCGTCGCATTCATTATGGACCGCATTTTCCGCAAATTTGGCCTCTCCGGCAAGAGCTTTATCCCGATGCTCATCTCCTCCGGTTGCGGCGTGCCGGGCATCATGGCTACCAAAACCATTGAAAACGAGAAAGACCGCCGCATGACCATCATGACCACCACGTTCATCCCGTGCAGCGCAAAGTTGCCCATCATCGCGCTGATCTTTGGCTCGATGTTCGGTACGGCGCAGGGCGGCTGGGTCGCCCCACTGTTCTACTTCCTGGGCGTGGCCGCAGTGATTGTCTCCGGCGTTATTTTGAAAAAGACAAACCTGTTTGCGGGCGACCCAGCGCCGTTCGTGATGGAGCTTCCGCAATACCACATGCCTGCCCCCAAAAGTGTGCTCATCCATATGTGGGAGCGCTGCAAGGCGTTCATCATCAAAGCCGGCACCGTCATCTTCGTGGCGTGCGGCGTGATCTGGTTCCTCAGCAACTTCGGCTGGGCGGACGGGGGCGCGGCCTTCGGTTTGCTCGACATGGAGGACGCGGCGGTCAACCAGATGGACTACAGCATCCTTGCCTACCTGGGCAACGCGATTGCGTGGATCTTCGCGCCGCTCGGCTTTGGTACCTGGCAGGCCACCGTGGCTTCGATCTCCGGCCTCGTTGCAAAGGAGAATGTCGTCAGTACTTTCGGCGTGCTCTTTGGGCTTGCCGATGCCGGGGAGGACGATCCCGGCCTGTGGGCCGCCGTGGGAAACATGCTCCCGCTGATGGCCGCCAAGCTTTCGTTCCTGGCGTTCAACCTGCTGTGCGCCCCCTGCTTCGCGGCGATCGGCGCGATTAAGCGCGAGATGGCCAGCGCAAAGTGGACGGTTTTTGCAATCGGCTACCAGTGCGTGTTTGCCTACTGCGTCTCTTTGATGATCTACCAGTTCGGCCTGCTGCTCTCCGGCGCGGCCTTTTCCATCGGTTCCGCCGCAGCGGTTGTCATTCTGGCGCTGCTGCTCTTCCTGTTGTTCCGCCCCGATCCGGACCACAGGACGGCCCTCAAGCGCCGTGCGGCGGTAAATGCCTGACGCTTTCTTGAAAGGAGAAAACATGATTCCAACCATCCTCATCGGCGGGGCGCTCGCCGTCCTCTTTGGGC
>DBFXIC010000105.1:0-4305 GCA_048455095.1 Anaeromassilibacillus sp. | reverse complement strand
ACTTACCACTGACGATATGTACATTGATAGCCAGATTCATCAGCTTTTAACACATCCTGACCAAGGAAATCAGGCTTTATTTCAAAAATATTATTCTCGGCATAAATTTTCCAATCCCTATTTCATTTGTCAAATAGAACTATTCGATTTTTGGGGAAATCGTTATGTGTATTATAATTCTGCTGCGTTGACGCATAGTTTCCTTTCAGATGCTCAAACCCTTCAAGAGAAATGGTTAACATCGATAAAAAATGCCGGGGGACGGATTGTATGGATAGATGGAAGAGAAGTTTCGCCAAAAGCTTCTCATTTATTGTTTGCGATGCGCCTCATCAAAAATGCCAATGCGAATCAACCAATTGGGGTAGCCGTCGTCAGCATCCTCAAACGGAGCGTATCCGACAACTTGAGCAGCTATGCTTCCTCTACCACGCAAATCTATTTAACAGACGCAGAAGGGAAAATCGTACTTGAGCAAACGGTATCGCAAGCAGTAAGCGATAATTCCGCGCCTGTATTGGATATGGCGCTGGTTTCGGGCCCTAAGGGGTATTATACCTCTTTTTCTGAAAGTCTGGTAACCGTTTATTCGTTGGATGCACACACCGGCTGGTACGTAGTTCAAGTAACGCAAATGCCAACGTTTCCTATGTTTCTCAAACAGCTTTCCGGGTCGCTTCCCATTATTTTTGTTATTGTCCTGATTGTAGCGGCACTTTTCTCCTGGTTCCTGTACCGCACGGTTTCCAGGCCGATCCTTATGCTGGTAGAGTGCATGCGCAGTCTGGAGACGCTGGATTTTGCTCCGCCGGATCTGGACATTACGCGTACTGATGAGTTGGGCTACCTAAACCGCAGTTATCTGCTGTTGCTGGATGAATTGAACCGTCTTTTTCAAAGTTTGGTACAGGAACAAAATGCAAAGAAAAACGCTGAACTGGAAGCGCTTCGTGCGCAAATCAATCCGCACTTTTTATATAATACGCTGACCGCAGTACGTTTTCTGGTCGATATGCAGCACAACCAAAGCGCCAGCGAGGTATTGATCAGTCTGATCAAGCTGCTGAAAATCAATCTTGATACCAAACGTGAAATGCTTACAGTGGAAGAGGAACTGGAATATCTGCGCAATTATCTGCTGATCCAAAGGCATCGCTACGACAATTTTGAAGTTTATTACGATGTAGATGCTCAAGCGTTGCCTTGCCTGATACCCCGTCTGCTAATTCAGCCGTTGGTAGAAAACAGTTTGTTTCATGGACTGAAAAACGGCAGCCTTCATGGATGCATCTATATTTCTATACAGCGTAAGAAGACGCTGCTTTCTGTGCAGGTACGTGATAACGGCTGCGGTTTTCCTCAAAATTTTGACCTTTTTGCTCCCAACCCCAATTCTCAGCGCTTCAGTGTAAGTATCGGCTTGAATAATGTTAACGAGCGGCTGCGGCTGCGCTACGGGACGGAGGCCATGCTTCATATTGAAAACGCTTCTGGCGGAGGAGCCTGTATTTCTTTCGAAATCCCAGTAGAGGAGTGATTCTATGCTTCGCCTTTTGATTGTCGACGATGAAGTGATTGTGCGTAAATGGCTCACTTTGGTGTTTCAGCCCTTTGATAAAGAATTTGTGGTGGTCGACGCCGCAGCGAATGGCCATAAGGCGTTGGAAATCTGCCGTATCCACGCAATTGATATCGTAATAACCGATATAATTATGCCGGATATGGACGGAATGTCATTTATTCAGGCTCTGCGGGAATTCAATTTGCATACGCAAGTAATTATCTTATCCAATCACGCGGATTTTTCTCTGGCTCAAAAGGGAATGTCTTTCGGAGCAGCAGCATATTTGCTGAAAGGAGAAATTACTGAGGAAGAATTGCTGGAAGCTACCCGTCGGGCGGGAAAGAAGTTGGCCGCTGACGATAATCCACCATCTCCATCCTTTTTAGGGATAAGCTCTCATCAAGTGTCTGAGCTGCTGACGGGCGGAACAGGGGAGGTTTTACAAGCCTTTGACCGGGCTTTGATTTCCGAGAAAGATACCGTTTGGTGCATTGTATTCAGTCAGGACGTCACTCCGGCAGTTTCATCATCGTTGGGTATGACAAATGGTGCTGAATGGACAAATCAGCTGACAGCCCTGTTGGCGGCAGCGGAGCTTTCAGGAACGGTTGGCATGATTACAGACCATATTGCCGCCGCCGTGGTACGTACAATGGGAATCTCTGAAGATGTTTTTTGTGAACGGGTCCATAAGCTGCTTACACTGCCTTCCCGGCTTTCTTTTTCTCTTGGTGTCGATGGTCCCGCCAGTAATTCCAAGGAGCTGGAACACGCTTTTTCTCATGCCTGCGATGCGCTTAACGATCGTTTTTTTCGGGGGCCCGGGGCGTTCTGCCGGTACCGGTCAACTACGGGCGAACACTCGGATTTCCGGAAAGAAATAAATATGGTACAAACGCTGATACAGGGGAACGAACTGGACCGCCTTAAGAATATGCTGAAACAGATATCTGCCCGGCGCGATAAATACACTATACAGGATATCGATCATCTTCGCAGAGTGTTCAACACCATGGCGGAAACTTTGATACATCATACATTGTCCTATTGTCCCCGGGCAGCGGAGTCACAGCTGGCACAGGTCAATCCTCTGGCTGAAATCAATGGCATGGTGTTTTTGGATGATATAATAGCGTGGTCAGAACGTCTGATTGACATATGCCATAATCTTTTGCGGCAGACTGTGGACGACAGCAATATGGGCCCGGTCTTGAAATATATTGAACAAAATTATATGCATAATCTTACATTGAGCCAGATTTCAACAGTGGCGGGCTTTAGCCCAAATTATTTTTGCAACATCTTTAAGGCGTGTACGGGAAAAAGTGTAAGCGCTTACCTTACCGACCTCCGTATCCAGCAAGCCAAGCGGCTGCTTACCACCACCAGCAAAAGCATTAATCTAATAGCTGAAGATGTTGGTTATGAATCCTCCAGCTATTTTATAAAGATATTTAAAGACACAACAGGGATGACGCCCAATCGCTTTCGGCGCATGAATCGGTAACAGATGCACAGTGGCAATAAAAATTGCTCCCTTTATAAAAGACAGCAAAGTAAACGTTGTCTCTTATAGAGGGAGCTGATTTTATATCATATCGATTCGGAATTCAGCCGGGTCGTCAACAATATGCAGTTCTGAACAATGCATCCCGTTTTCAATTGACGCATTGCCTGTTTATTCCGGTTCTACTGTAACTGTGTATTCATACTTTTCCCCTGAGGACAAATGCAGGATACAGGGACGCTGTGTCAGATCATAGCCTCCGTTGGCCTCAGACGGCAGGCCCTGCCAGGGCTCCACACACACAAATTGCCCGTCGTTGTCAGGCGACCATACCACCATTGCAGCAAATCCTCCAATGGAGACACGGATCCCCCTATCGTTCCCGACGGGACGCAGCGCGACCCAGGGCGCGCTCAGGCCCTGCAGGACCAAGCACCCATAAGTTTGAAATAGTGCTTTGGACAGCGGAAGAGTATCGGTATTGTCCAAATAAGGCGTCTTTTTATCAAGCAACCCTTTATTCAACTGCCAGTTCCAGGCTGTTTGAGCTGCCGGAAATACCAAAGCATAGTTTTCCAATGAACCGCCCCAAGGTGTTAAGGATAGCCCCAGATGTTCACCCACAGAAAAATACATCTTTTCTTTACCGGTATTTTCTACTCGGCGTGTAATGGCGAGGCCCGCAGCAGTAAGAGTGAACACGCATGTAAAGCGGAACAAAAAAGGATACTGCCGCAATGTCTCGCGGTCTGCTTCTAAAACAAGCTCCACACACGTTTTCGTATGACTCTGTACAAAAAACTCCCGCTCTTTGGCAAATCCGTGAGGCGGCAGTTCGTAATTTTTTTCATTGTACTCAAAGCGCAGGTCTTTTAGTTTGCCGGTAATGGGAAACAACGTGGGAGCATGACCGGCCCAGTAGCGTTCATCCCCCTGCCAGACGAATTCTTCCCCGCTGTCCTTGCGCAGCAGAGAGCAAAGTTCCGCTCCTAATGTATCGATTTGCGCGACAAAAATGTTGTTTTCAAGTTGCAGCCTCACAACAGTACCTCCTAATTTTGAATTTTACTATTTGCCCTTTCTTGTCCGGCATTAGAACCGGTTTGGTTTACAGGCAAGAAGCTGTGTTTCCCGAAAGCCATCATATGAAGTTAAAATACGCAGCGCCTCCTTATCTTCCTTTACATCATAAGATTGCGTTTTATTAGGAAAACACACTGTCAAAAGGATTTTA
>DBFXIC010000104.1:0-2864 GCA_048455095.1 Anaeromassilibacillus sp. | reverse complement strand
GAAATCCACGGAAAATGATCCGATGAGCCTTTAACTTCCATCGAACCGTTCACAAAAATGCATCCACATTTTTTGTGAACTTCATTTTATTTCAATCGATTTATCATTTTAAAACGATAAATTAAAAGGGAGGAAGCTGCTTGACCTATATCCTGAAAAACGCGACCGTTATCACGATGGACGATCAAAGGGTCTTTTATAACACGGACCTGTTCGTTGCAAATGGGCGTATCCTCAAAATTGCCCCGCACATCGAGCCGCTTGGAGTCAATACTGTCGACTGCACCGGAAAGTTTCTGCTTCCAGGGCTGATCGACTGCCATGTCCATATGGATAGCAACGAAATCACGGAAATGCTGCTGGCAAACGGCGTTACCGCCTGCCGCAACATGTGGGGCTTTCCTGAAACGCAGCAGTGGTGCCGGGAAATTGAACAGGGCAAACGATTCGGTCCAAAGGTCTATTCCACCGGTCCGCTTACGGATGGACAAACCTATTGGGAGCATTCATTGATTGTAACAACGCCTGAACAGGCCGAGCAAGCGGTCGTAGATTGCCTCAATGGCGGTTACCAGTATGTCAAAACTTATCCCAGTATTCCGCGAGACGCATTCAAGCGAATTATGGAGGCGGCAAACAATTTTGGTATCAAGGTCATGGGGCATGGTAATTATAACGTCTCCTTCCGGGAGCTGCGCGATTGGGGCTATTACTCGCTTGAGCATACAAGCTGCCTGCCGAAAACGGACGACGAAGTGCTCATGCTTGCTGAGTCCGATATGTGGTTCTGCCCTACCCTGACTGTCGGACGTACCATTTACAATTATGTCCATCTTGACCACAATGTACGCGAGACAAAGCACTACGATTCCATGTGCGGCTATTGGCACCGTGATTGGGACAAAATCACTGCTTGGCGCAAGTCGCTTCACCGCTATGACAATATGGACTTTGAAGGTGAACTCGAACGGGCCAGACTGTTCGTTCGTCATTCCGACAATATTCTGATGGGTACAGATGTCCCGAATCCAGGCGTGACCGGAGGCTTTTCCGCTCACGAGGAGCTGGCGGACATGGCCCGGACCTTTGGAATGAGTCCATATCAGGCTTTGCGTACCGCCACGGTCAACGCCGCGCGCAGCCTTGGTATCTCCGGCAGCAAGGGGATGTTAAAGCCGGGAATGGACGCCGATATCCTGATACTTGAGAAAAACCCTTTGGAGGACATCGCCAATACGGAAACCTTCTGCGCGGTCATACGTGAGGGAACATATCACGACAAAGCCGAATGCGAAGCTGTATTGGCACGCGTCCGGCAGTATCGTGACGATGAAATTGAAGCCCTGATGTAAAAATCGGATTAAAGGCCGGCCGTTTTGCGGTCGCCACAGCCTTTAATATAAACAATCCAATGAGGAGGACCATTATGTTCAAAAAGACACTTGCGCTGGCGCTGAGTTTGGTGTTAAGCGCCTCGCTGTTCACGGGATGCGGCGGCTCCGCCAGTTCTGCCCCCGGCGCACAGGGCGGAAATCCTGCGGCCGGCGGCGCCGCGCGCGACGACCTCGTTGTCATCCTTCCGGACGATTTCACAACACTCGATCCCTTTAAGCTTCCCTCCAGCGCGGAGATCAGCTTCTGCGCCAACATCTTTGACGGGCTTGTGGAATACGGGCCAGATCATCAGGTCGTTGCCGCGCTCGCCGATTCGTGGGAAATGAATGAAGCCGGCGATTCTTACACCTTTCATCTTAAGAAGGGAGTCAAGTTCCACAACGGAGAGGAGATGAAAGCCAACGATGTCGTTTACAGCGTTAACCGCTTTATCAGCGAGGAGTGGATGCTGTTTGGCTCTTTCATGATTAAGGACGCCGAAGCAATTGACGACTACACGGTCAAGATCAACCTCAAATATCCATACGGTCCGTTTTTGAGCATGCTTACATACATGTATATCGCCAACGAAAAGGCGATGACCGAAATGGGAGACGACGCGGCGAAACATCCGATTGGCACTGGCGCCTACAAATTTAAGCAGTGGGATGTTGCACAACAAATTGTCCTTGAGGCCAATCCGGACTATTACAAGGGCGCCCCGTCCATTAATACTCTGACCTTTAAGATTATCCCCGACTCCAACACAGCGTTTGTCGCGCTTGAAACCGGCGAAGCGGACCTTTCCTTCAATTGCAGCGCAATGGATTTTGAGCAGGCGAAGAACAACCCGAACCTCGCCACTGACAGCACCACCAGCAACTATTTCTATACTGTAAACTTCAACAGTGAAAAGGTTGACAAGCAGGTCCGTAAGGCGCTCAGCCACGCTGTTGACCGCGACGCCTTAAATGTGCTTGTCAATGAGGGCACCGGCATTGTCGCCGATCTGCCTCTCGTCGAAGGGCAGGAGGGCTACACCACCGATATCACCACCTATCCGTATGATGTGGAGCTTTCCAAATCCATGCTCAAGGAAGCGGGATATGATGAAAGCAATCCTCTGACGCTCGACTTCTTCTATGGTGAGGGCACCGAGAACAACAAGCTCGGACAGGCGCTTCAGTCCATGTTTGCCGAGGTCGGCGTTAATCTGGAGCTGAACCCGGTTGAAACGGGAGCTTGGTGGCAGTTATTCGGTGACGGCGATTATACCGTCAGCCGCGGCGGTTATCCGATGGAGGATCAGAACACAGATTCCCCGTACTTTGATATGTATCATAAGGACGGTACCTTCAATGTCAGCCGTGTGAATAATCCGGAGGTCAACAGTCTTTTGGAGCAGGCCCGCCAGGAGCTTGACGCTGACAAGCGCAGCGAGCTTTATGTCCAGGTCAATCAGATTCTGACCGATGAAGCATATTTTATCC
>DBFXIC010000103.1:0-3400 GCA_048455095.1 Anaeromassilibacillus sp. | reverse complement strand
CCGCTACAATAATCTGCCAAATCACAAAAAATGCAAGTTTGCCTTTTTTATCTTGCGTTTTTATGCGCGATCGATTAAAATAGGAAGAGCGCTGGAAAGCACAAATCCCCTTGCGTATTCATATATATGGGAAGATTGGGTAAGAAAAAATTCGGGATGGAATGCAAGACCAGGCGAGAAAAATGCATTTTTATTAAAGGAGATGCTGATTTTGGATTATCGTTCAATGTCAAATGAGGCGCTTTGCGCGGAAAAGGCGGATTTGGAAAAGCGCTATGAGGACTTCAAGGCAAAAGGCCTGAAGCTGAATATGGCGCGCGGCAAGCCTGGCGTAGACCAGCTGAACCTTTCCATGCCGATGTTGGACATTTTGAATTCGACTTCGAACATATACGCCTCCACCGGAGACGACTGCCGCAACTATGGTCTGGGAGACGGCCTGCCGGAGATGCGGGAGCTGTTCGCGCAGATGCTGGGCATTGACGACCATAACATCATCGTCGGAGGAAACTCCAGCTTGAATATGATGTTCGACGCCATTTCCTGTGCGATGACGCACGGCTTCCCGGGCAGCAAGCCGTGGAGTCAGCAGGGCCATTTGAAATTCCTTTGCCCCTCTCCGGGGTACGATCGCCATTTTGCAATCACGGAATATTTTGGTTTTGAGTTGCTTCCGGTGCCGATGACGGAGGAAGGCCCGGACATGGACGTTGTGGAAGAACTGATCAAGGACGACCCGTCTGTCAAAGGCATCTGGTGCGTGCCGAAGTATTCGAACCCGACCGGCGTCACCTACTCCGATGAGACGGTTCGCCGTTTTGCAGCCCTGAAACCCGCTGCGCCGGACTTTAAGATTTTTTGGGATAACGCTTACTGCGTACATGAACTCACCGACACGCCGGATACGCTGCTGAACTTGTGGCATGAGTGCCGTAAGCAGCACAGCATCGACATGCCGATCTTCTTTGCCTCCACCAGCAAAATCACCTTCCCGGGCGCAGGCGTGGCCGCAATGGGCGCGAGCGAGCACAACCTCGCTGTGTTCCGCGAGCATTATTCCTTCCAGACGATCGGTCCGGATAAGCTGAACCAGCTGCGCCACATTTATTTCTTTGGCAATCTCGACGGCGTGAAGCTCCAGATGGAAAAACATCGCGCGATTTTGGAGCCGAAATTCCGCGTGGTGCAGGAAAAACTCGAGGCGGCGCTCGGCGGCAAGAATATTGCAGAGTGGACCAACCCGAACGGCGGTTATTTTGTCAGCGTCGATGTGATGGACGGTTGTGCAAAGCGCGTTGTCTCTCTGTGCAAAGAAGCCGGTGTTACACTCACCGGAGCGGGGGCGACTTTCCCGTATAAGAAGGACCCGCGCGATCGCAATATCCGTGTAGCGCCCACCTATCCGCCGGTTTCTGAATTGGAACTGGCAATGGATTTGTTCTGCATCGCTGTGCAGCTTGCAGCGGTGGAAAAGCTTTTAGCAGAAAGAGCATAATTTTAATTTATCTTTGCAGCGGATGCGTCCGAAGGCGTATCCGCTGCTTTTTTGTTGAGAAGGGGGAAACTAGACATATTTTGTTCATCTATTCTGGATGCTTTAGGCAAAAAAATGGACAAAATATAATTTTATTGGCCGATTTGCACCAAATTCGTTGACTTTTTAGAACAAGAAATCTATAATAGACTTTGTTACGTCTGCGGGGCAGCGCAGAAACCAAAAGACATTGGAGGATTTACGCATGAAGCGAGTAGGAAAACCAGTATTTTTCATCGTCGCCCTCCTTATCTTGGTTTTCACCTACACCTCTCTGTTCGGGGTGCATGGTCAAAACGGAGATAATCAGATCACCTACATAAAAGGTGCGAGCGACATTCGATGGGGAATCGACATCAACGGCGGCGTGGAAGCCACCTTCAGTCCGGATACCGAAGGCGTGAAGGCCACGGAAGACCAGCTGAATTCCGCCAAGGCGATCATTGAGCTTCGCCTGGTCAACCAGAACATCACCGACTACGAACTGTATGTGGACTACAATCAGGATCACATCATTGTTCGTTTCCCCTGGAAGAACGACGAAACGACGTTCGATCCCGAGACGGCCATTCAGGAACTTTCCGCCACCGCATTGCTGACATTCCGCGAGGGCAATGAGTATGCCACTCAGGAGACGGACGCGGACGGCAATCCGGTGTTTAAGACGCCGACCGGCACCACGGCCGACACGATCATCCTGCAGGGCTCCGACGTCAAGAAGGCGCAGGCCCAGATGCGTCAGGATCAGACAACCGGCGTGAGTGAATACGAAGTCGGATTGGAACTGAGCGACGAGGGTGCACAGAAGTTTGCAGAGGCTACGGAGCGCCTGAACGGCCAGATTATCTCCATCTGGATGGACGACATCATGATCTCCTACCCGACTGTCAATGCGGTCATTACGGATGGCAAGTGCTCCATCACGGGCGGCTTTACCGCTTCTGAGGCTTCCGCTCTGGCGAATAAGATCAATGCCGGCGCCCTGCCCTTTAAGCTTGTCACTACGAACTTCAGCACTGTCAGCCCAACATTGGGCGCTTCTGCGCTGAATGCAATGCAGATTGCCGGCATCATCGGATTCATTCTGGTTTGCCTGCTGATGTTGATCGTCTATCGCCTGCCCGGCTTTGTTTCGATCATTGCGCTGCTTGGCCAGATTGGTCTGTGCTTTGCAGCTGTGTCCGGATACTTCCCGTTCCTCAACAGCTTTACGATGACCCTGCCCGGCATCGCAGGTATTATTCTATCCATTGGTATGGGTGTGGACGCAAATATCATCACATTTACCCGTATTAAAGAAGAGATCAACTCCGGCAAGACGCTGGACGGCGCTATCCAGAAGGGCAATGCCAACAGCTTCTGGGCGATCTTTGACGGCAACATCACCACAATCATGGTGGCACTCATCCTGATGATGGTATTTGGACCGACAAATATCCTCTCTTGGATCTTTGGACCGTCCACGACTGGTTCCGTCTATTCCTTCGGTTACACGTTGCTGGTTGGCAACATCGGCAACTTCATCATGGGCGTTGGTGCTTCCCGTCTGATGTTGAAATCCATCTCCGGGTTCAAGTGCTTCCGCAATAAGAAGTTATATGGAGGTGCCGCGAAATGAAAACGTTTCATATCAAGTTCTGCGAAAAGAAGAAGATCTTCTTCGGAATTTCGCTGGCCGTCCTGGCGATCGGCCTGATCTTCAACATTTTCTTCGGCACAAAGTTGGACATCCAGTTCACAGGCGGCGCTGTTATTAAGTATTCTTATGCGGGCAGCGTCAAACAGGAAGACGTGGAAAAGATCGTCAAGGATGCGACCAATAAGGAAGTTTCCGTCCGCGTCCACGAGGATATGTCCACAGTAAAC
>DBFXIC010000102.1:0-10412 GCA_048455095.1 Anaeromassilibacillus sp. | reverse complement strand
ATCCAGGAGCATTATCCAGAGACGCGGGTGATCGTACTGAGCGGGTACAGTGATTTTGAATATGTGAAGTCTACCTTCCAGCATGGCGCGGTGGATTATATTCTCAAGCCGACGCTCAACCAGAAGAGCCTGCTGGAGACGCTGTGCAAGGCGGCGGGGCAGATCCCCAATTTTGTTCTCACCCGGGGCGGCGGGGATTCGCTGGAGAGCGTGGTGAATCAGGCCCTGTCGGGCTTTTCCACGCCGGATGCCTTGGAAAAGCTGCGCGCCGTCTTTCCATACCCACGATTTTTCCTGGTGGGGATGAACGTCCCCTATGCGCTTGGAAATGCCGCCAATTTGGGCCGGGAGGCTGGGGCGCTGGCCGCCGGCGCAGAGGAATTCCTACCAGGCGTAACGGCGCGTGTGGTCACGGTGGACCGGAAATTCCTTTTGATGATCGTCAACTATGCGGCGGAACCGTATCGTGTCCTGACGGAACGCGTGAAAAAGTTGGCTGCCTCCCTGCGGGTGAAGGCACCGCGCATCTTCTATGTGTATAGCCGGGAGTTTAGCGGGCTTTCAAAGCTAAAGGAGACCTATGCCCGCCTGTCAGGGCTCTCCCGCCAGCGCTTTTATTGCCGAGACGCGGCCATATTGGGAGAGGACGCGTTCGCGCCGTCCCCGGCGGAACCCTTTGATGCCGCTCAGTTTAATGCGGCGGTGCACGCCGCCCAGGTGGCCGAAGCGTTGAAATTGCTGGACGGCTGGCTGCGGCGGGCGATTACACGCTGCGCACCGGGGGAGTTTGAGCTCAAGTCCCTGGTGCAGGACGCCTTGTACCAGGTGCTCTCCTATTGGGAGGAGAACGGCATGGATTCGGAGAAGATTGGCTCGCTCAAGCGCGACTGTTTTATCCGGATCAGTGAGGCGAAATTTGCAGAAGACCTTTTGCAGGCGTTCGTCTGTATCAAAGAGGACTTTAACGGCATTCTTGAGGAACAATCTCTGCGCCCGAGCAAGCGCTCCATCCAGGAAATCCTCGACTATGTGGAAGAGCACTGTGCAGAGGCGCTGACCCTCAACGACGTGGCGAAGACCTTTAATTTCAACTATTCCTACCTGTCCTCCTATTTCAGCGCGAATAGCCGTGAGGGGTTCAGCGAGTACCTGAACCGCGCGCGCATCCGCCGCGCCGAAGAGCTTCTGCGCAAGGGGGATATTCCTGTCTCCGAGGTGTGCGGGATGGTGGGCTACAGCGACCACAGCTATTTCTGCAAAGTATTTAAGAAATTTACCGGGAAAACGCCGAGCGAATTCCGCCGCCAAAGCGGGGCCGCGCCGGCAGGCGGGGGAAAACGATGGAAAAAGTGATGGAAAAGCTGCGGTCTAACAGCCTTTTGATCAAAATTTTAGCGGTAATGCTGCTGAGCGTCGTCTGTGTGGCCGGATTGACGCTCAGTATTTCTATCCGTGCGTCCGAAGATGTGTATGTGGATACATTTACGCAGTCCAGCTCCCAAATTATCGGGCAGATTACGGAGAACATGACCAGCTTCAACGACGAAATTTCCGAAATCATGAGTGTCATCAAGAACAACTGGGCTTTCCGGAGCTACCTCACCAGCGACGACCGGACGTCGGCGCTGGCCTCTTATACGCAGTACAGCATGGTCTGGAATCTGGAACACGCCCTGCCGCCGGATTACTATGAAAAGATGAGCATCGTGTTGGTGGGCGTCAATGGCAGCACCTACCTGAGCAGCGATGCGGGCCTGACCATCTCGGTGGACGAGCTTCTGAGCAGCAACGTGACCGAACAGACCCGCCGCCAGTCGAACCGGATCCTGTACCAGTATGTGGATGACGGCTTCACCACCCTGACTCAGGGGGACAGCGCCATCGTCGCCAGCACGGGGTTGAACTACGCCGGCGGCCAGTCGAACTACGGCTATGCATACATCATCATACCGCAGGAGGTTCTGCGCGGATTCTACAGCAGTTTCAGCAGCGATGCAAACAGCCTGATGCTGTTGGATGGAGATGGGCGTATCATCTCTTCCACGGAAAAACAGTTGATCGGCTTTAAGGATCCCGACCTTTTGAAGATTGCGCAGCAGGTGGAGGAATACGGCCTGCGGTACGGCGCAATTGTGTCCTCCGGCCGCCAGATGGCCGTGGTGGCACAGGAGATCCCGCACTGGAAATTTCATCTGGTGGGCATGGTGGACCGGGAAAGCATCCTGCGGGCGGTCGGCAGCTACAAGTCCATCGAGATCATGACATTGGCAGTGGTGCTCTGTGTGTTTGCGACCATGTTCCTTGTGGTGCGCAAGACAACACGCCCCATCTATTCGCTGATAGCCGAGATGAAACAGGTGACGCAGGGGGATTTCAGCCGTCATATCCCGGTGGAAGGCAACTACGAGGTGCGCGAGCTTGCAACAGCGTTCAACTATATGCTCGACGGCCTCAACAGCTATGTGGATCGCCTAATGGCGGCGGAGGACGAAAAACGCGAGGCCGAGATCCGCGCATTGCAGATGCAGATCAACCCGCATTTCATGTACAATACGCTCGCATCCCTCAAGTGGATGATCTGGCAGGGCGATTCGGAGAAAACCGTAGAGGCAATCGATTCATTCAGCCGCCTGCTGCGCGGCACCATCAGCAACCGGGAGGAGCGGATCACCGCTGCGGAAGAAATTGACAACCTGAAGGATTATGTTTTTTTGCAGCATCTGCGCTTTGGGGAACAGATTCAGGTGCGCATCACATTGGCGGAGGATTGTAAAGGCTGCCTGATGCCGAAACTGACGCTTCAGCCGTTTGTAGAAAACGCATTTTTCCATGCATTCAGCGGTGCGGAGGAAGGGAGTATTTTTGTCTCCGTCCGCCGCCGGGGCGGCGACCTGGTGGCCGAGGTGATCGACAACGGCTCCGGCATGAAAATGGAGGATGTGGGGCGCACGCTACGCACTGGAGGCAAAGCGGATCATTTCACAGGTATCGGCGTGAAGAATGTAGACGACCGGCTGAAACTGCTTTATGGCGCAAAATACGGTGTTACCATCTCCAGCGAGCCGGGAAAGGGCACGGCAGTCACCGTAACGATCCCAGTACAGGAACGGCTGGAACCCGAAAATATTACCAAATCCTAAAAAAAGTACCAGCGTAAAAACGTCAACATCCAAAAAAAACACAAAATCAGAGAAAGAAAGTCCTATCACCTGTACACGATTTCCTAGTAAAATAAGGTTGAAGTGAAGAGAATATGACACATTTATACAAACAAAACGGTTGTGGACGAAGTGATTTTCCAATTCGGCCGTGTAGCAAGGAGGGGTTAGCGTGCTTTTTCGTCGAGCGCTTGCCCTGTTGACAAGCCTGCTTTTGCTTCTGGGCCTTTCGGCCTGCTCTCAGCCAGCCGTGGAAGCGCCGCTGGCACAGACGAAAGTGGAATCGTCGGCAAACATTCTGACGATCTGGGCCTGGGACGACACCTTCAACGTCAAGGCGGCAAATCTAGCCAAGGCATATTATGCAAAGACAAATCCGGGCATCCAGGTCAATGTGGTGAGCATGGCCCAGACCGACATTATCTCCAAGCTCAACACCGCATTTTCCTCGTCAAATTATGACGGGCTGCCCAATATTGTCCTAATTGAAGACTATCGCATCCAAAATTTTTTGAAGTCGTATCCGGGCGAGCTGCGAGATCTTTCTTCCATTGTAGACCCGCACAGGTTTATGGATTATAAGCTCCGTGTGATGACGGAGGAAGGTAAAATCTATGGCGTGCCCTTCGACAGCGGTGCGGCGGCGCTCTTTTACCGCACAGACTATTTGGAACAGGCGGGGTATAGCAACGAGGATATGCAGAATCTCACCTGGGATGAATACATTGAAATTGGCAAAAAGGTCAAGGAGACAACAGGCAAATGTATGCTGACGCTCGACCCCAGCGACCTGGGGCAGGTGCGCATCATGATGCAGTCCGCCGGGTCCTGGTATATGAAAGAGGACGGTGAGAGCGTCAACATCGCGGGAAATGAGGTGCTGAAAGCCGCGCTTTCCACCTATGAGCGCATGGTCAAATCCGAAATTGCATTGCAGGTATCCGGATGGGACCCGTTCGTAAAAGCGTTTCAGGAGGGCGAGGTCGCCAGTGTGCCGACCGGCTGCTGGGCCATGTCTAATATTGTTAAAACGGAGGAGCAGAGCGGCAAATGGGCCGTTGCACCAATCCCGCGGCTGGGGGAAATATCGGAATCCATCAACGCCTCCAGCATCGGCGGTGGAAGCTGGTATGTGATTGATAAGGTCCCCGGCGCAGACACCGCAGTGGACTTTTTGGGAAAGACCTTTGCAAGCAACGATCAGTTGATCGACGATCTGGTGAAGGATATCAGCCTGGTCAGCACGATGAAAGTCACAGAGGGCTCGGGCCATTGCAGCGAACCGAGCGAATTTTTTGGGGAACAGCGCATCTTTGAGGATTTTGCCTCATGGACAGAGCGGATCCCGCCGGTCAATTATGGGCTATATACCTATACCATGGAGGACATCATCGCGGAGAGCCTGCAGTCGATTATGCAGGGTGCAGACATGGACGAAACGTTGAAAAACGCCCAAACGCAGGCGCGTGCTTCCGTCGTCCATTCTTAACTGGGATACAGCCGCCAAGGGCGGTTTGTAGGGGAGAACTCATATAAGAAGAGAGATTCAGGAAGGAGAAAGCAAACATGAAAAGGACCACACGCAGGGGTTTGCCTCTGCTGCTCTGTCTGTGCATGCTGATGCAGACTTTTGTATCGGCTCCAGCGCTGGCAAAAGCAGCGGACGCCCCGGGAGACCTGCTCTATTTCGTCAACTGCGCCGCAACCGATACGTCGGCTGTTGCGAATGGGGACGCGATGGGCGCGTACCAGTCCGTGACAGACCAGCCCTATGGGGAGGACGCGGAGACGGGACGCACCTGGGGGTATGTGGAGGATCCCACTATGGTGCGCGGCGGCAGCAAGGACAGCGTTGTCAAAACCGACACGTACTGGTATACCAGCGATTCTATCCAGTACGACCCGGAGACCAGCGGTTTCCGCTACAATTTCGCCGTGGAAAACGGCAGCTATGAAGTGACCGTGGGGATCAAGATCCCGGGATGGTGGGGCGCAAGAAAGGTCGACGTCGACCTGGAGGGCACCCGCACGATCAATCAGGCCAGCGTGCCCGGCGGCGCGGCGAGCAACGCCACCTATGTCGGCACCTCGGAGATCATGGTTGGAGACGGCGAGCTGAACGTGTTTATCCACAACGCGAAGCGTACCGACGCAAATGGCGACCCGATCCTCAGCTACATTCTGGTCAAACGCGGCCAGATTTACGACAAGAACACCCTGACGGACAAGATTGCGGAAGTCCAGGGCAAGGTCGAGGCCGACCAGGCTGCGGGCGTTGTCTATGCAGAGGAACCCCTTGGCGCGCTCTATGTGGGCGAGGAAAACAAGGAGGACAACCTGCAGGCGCTGGATGCGGCCATTGCAGAGGCGAATGAGCTGGCTGCACAGGACAACCCCAATCCCGTGGATGTGAAAAATACCTGTGAACGCCTGGATACCATCTATTCCAGCCTGCGTTCCATTGAGACGTATACTACCTTCTCCGGCACCGACGGCGCCGTGTGGAAGGATACCAACGGAAAACCCATCCAGGCGCACGGCGGCCAGGTGCAGAAGCTCACCATGCCGGACGGCAGCCAGAAATGGTGGTGGATCGGCGAGGATAAGACGACCGGCAGCCACAGCAACGGCATCAGCACCTATTCCTCCGACGACCTGTTTAACTGGACGTTCGAAGGCTATGCGATGCGCTCCGTCCCGAGCCGCGAGGCGCTGGACACCGACCCGTATTTCACCGCGCTCTATGGCGATCTGACCGATGCGGAAAAGGACTACGTCTACCTCTGCATCAACAAGACCACCTCTATCATCGAGCGTCCGAAGATGATCTACAACGAAAAGACGGGCAAATACATCATCTGGTTCCATGCGGACGGCCCCACGGAGGAATCCACCTCCAGCTATGCGGCTGCTGCGGCCGGCATGGCGATTAGCGACACCCCGAACGGCCCGTTCAAGTTCATCCGCCGCTCCCGCCTGCATCAGCTGCCGGAAGAGGAGTATTTGGAGGATAACGGCCAGCTCGACTGGTATGAAGAGCCGGCAAACCGCGGATTTGCTCGCGATATGAACCTCTTCATCGACGACGATGGCACGGCGTACATCATCTATTCTAGCGAGGAGAACCGCACCATGTTCATCTCCCGTCTGAACGACGAGTACACCGACCTCGATGTGCCGCAGGAGCCCGTGGGCCTTGCGAAAAACGGCGTGGATTTCGTCCGCCTGTTCCCAGGCGCACAGCGCGAAGCGCCGGCGCTGTTCAAGTATGACGGCGTCTATTACATGATTACCTCCGGCGCGACCGGATGGAGTCCCAACCCGGCCCGCTATTGGAAGGCCGACGAAATTCTCGGTAAGTGGACCGATATGGGCGATCCCTGCATCGGCGACACCGACCGCAAGACCTTCTGGACCCAGAGCACCAACGTTATCCCGGTCGATCCGGAAAACGGCAAGTTTATCTATATGGGCGACCGCTGGGGCTATGGAAAGCAGAACGATTTCAGCGCGGCTGCATTGGCGGATTCCCGCTATGTCTGGCTGCCGGTCGAGTTTGATGCGAGGGGCAATGTCAGCCTGCAGGAGCACACTGACTGGGACCTCAGCATCTTTGATTCGATCAACAATCTCAAGCTCAACAGCGAGATGGAAGACCTCTACTACGGGACCGAAGACCTGCCGAAGCAGGTGAACGTCAGTATCCGTGAGGAAAGCGGATGGGTGACGAAGGATGTCAATGTGGATTGGGACTTCAGCACCCTGATCCCCGGCGCAAAAGTGGTTGTCACCGGCGCGTTGGAAGGCGTGGATGGCCTCACCGTGACCGCGAACGTGGTGGACATCCCCGAGAATCTGCTCTACTTCATCGACAGCGGTGCGACGAATGGTTCCGACCTCTATGATATCGTCAAAGAAAAGGCGCCGAACCTTGTCAATACGGAAGCTTACGACCAGGCGTACAGCGACGGAAGCTGGGGCTACACCGGCACCGACGCCGATATCGCCCCGAAGAATCCCACCAGCGCTGATTATTACACCAGCGGTTACTGGGCCAAGGGCGGCAAGAACATCGATTATAAGATTCCGCTTGTGGCTGGCGACTATCAGCTCACTGTGGGCTTCCAGGAGTGGTGGAGCACCTCCCGTCCGATGCAGGTCGTCGTTTCCTACCAGGGCAAGGACGGCCAGACCGTGACCACCAATATCGGCAAGTTCACCAACTCCGGTGAAAAGGCGTTCCTGCTCCCGTTTAGCGTGGGAAGCGACGCGGACGTTACCATCAGCGTGCAGAGACAGAATTCCAACAATCCCGATCCGATTCTGAGCTGGCTTGCCGTGACCGCCGCCGAGGGCAAAGAGGTCGTAATCCCTCAGAACCAGATGACCGCCACGGCGGATAGCTCGGCCTCCGGCGAAGGTGCTGACAAGGCCATCGATGGAAACAACAACACGAAGTGGCACAGCAGTTGGTCCTCCGGCCATCCGGTATGCCCGCTCTCCATCACTTTGGATCTGGGCGACCAGTATAAGGATGTTTATCAGCTGCAGTATCTGCCGCGTCAGGATTCCTCAAACGGGAAACCGCAGTACAACGGCATCATTCTCGGATATGAAATTTCCGTCAGCAATGATGGACAGAACTTTACCAAGGCGGCCGTGGGCAATTGGGACGCGAACCGCGACCTCAAGACGGCCACCTTCAACGCCACCGGCGCGCGCTATGTGCGGCTGACCGCAATCAGCTCCATGGGCAACAACGCCGGAGAATACAACCAGTTTGCTTCCGCAGCGGAAATCCTGGTTGTGCGCAAGTCGGGCTTTGCCGTAAAGAAGGGCAGCTTGCAGGCAATTGTAAACGAGGCCCGCGCATTCCTGGACAGCTATGAGGGCAGCGAGGAACTGATTGCAGACCTGATCACCGCCGTGGAAAAGGCGGAAGATATGCTCTCCGACGGCACGCTGGCGACCCAGGAAGAGGTCGACGCAGCTGTAGAGCGCGTCACGACGGCGATGAACAACGCTTCACCGGCGACGAAACCGACCATCATCCCGCAGTCTCTTATGAGTATCACCGCCGATTCCCAGGAGAGCGGCAATGAAGCCTCCAAGGCAATCGATGGCAACACCGGTTCCTTCTGGCATTCCAACTGGTCGAATTACACGGAACTTCCCCATTATGTGACATTGGACCTCGGCAGAGTCTACGCCGACGTTTATCAGATGAAATATCTCCCGCGGCAGGATCGGGACTGGAATGGCACCATCCTGCAGTATGAAATCAGCGCAAGCACCGATGGCGAAACCTTTACAACGGTTGCAACCGGTGAATGGGAGCCGACCAAGGATGAAAAAACGGCGTCCTTCCCGTCTGTGGCCGCGCGTTACCTACGCTTGAAAGCGCTGACCTCAGAGAACAACGAGAGCAAGTCCTTTGCCTCTGCGGCGGAAATCAATGTTGTGCGCCTGACTGGCTTCACCATCGATTCCTCCATGCTTCCGCCTACTGTGGAAGAGGCAAAGAGCTTTATGGAATCGTTTACCGGCAAGGAATCCCTGCTGGAAGACCTCAAGGCTCTGATCGCCCGCGCCGAAGCGCTCATGGAGAGCGCCACCCCGACGCAGGAAGAGTTCATCAGCTTGAAGGGGTTGATTGAAAGCGAGATTGAACGTATCCAGTCCGTTGGAAATCTGAAGAAATTTACCCCGGGTGACCGTTGGCTCGACACAGAGGGCGATTTCATCCAGGCCCACGGCGGCGGCATCCTCTATGATGAGAAGTCGGAAACCTATTATTGGTACGGCGAAAACAAGGACGTGGATAACGACCCCGGCACCACCCGTACTCCGGTTATCGGCGTATCCTGCTACTCTTCCAAGGATCTTTACAACTGGAAGTATGAAGGTCTTGCGCTCGATCCGAAGCTGCAGACTGGCGAATATGCCGACGAACTGGCTCCGGAAAACGTTCTGGAACGTCCTAAGGTCATCTACAATGATACAACCGGCAAGTATGTCATGTGGGCGCATATCGACAGCGCAAACTACGGCAAGGCATGCGCGGGCGTAGCAGTCAGCGACACCCCGACCGGTCCGTTTACCTACATCCGCAGCGAACGTCCGAACGGTCAGATGAGCCGCGATATGACGCTCTATAAGGATGAGGACGGTAAGGCATACCTGATCTATTCTTCGGAAAACAATGCCACCCTATATATCTCCCTGCTTTCCGATGATTATCTGAGTCAGTCCGGCACCTATACCCGCAATTTCATCAACATGTCTCGTGAGGCGCCGGCCATGTTCAAGCACGACGGCAAGTATTACATCGTTTCTTCCGGCTGCACCGGCTGGAGCCCGAACGCCGCTGGATACGGCGTGGCGGATACCCCGCTGGGCCCGTTTGATACCCTTCTGCCCAACCCGTGTGTTGGGCCGGACGCTGGTACGACGTTCCGTGGACAGAGCACCCATGTGCTGCCCGTCGAAGGACGTCCCGGAAAGTTCATCTTTATGGCGGACCGTTGGAACGCCAATAATCTGCAGGATTCCCGTTATCTGTGGCTGCCGATGCAGTTCAACGACGACGGAAGCTTGCGAATCGAGTGGATGGATGAGTGGGATCTCTCCTTCCTTGGCGCGGATTACACGGATTTGATCAAGGTTCAGAAGGAAGCGGCGAAGCTCCAGCAGAGCGACTATACGGCGGAATCTTGGGCGAGCCTCAAAGAGGCGCTTGACGCGGCTGCGTCTCTCCCACAGGATGCAGAACAGGCGACAGGGGAAAACGCGGCTGCGACGATCCGTTTGGCTATCGACGAGCTGGTCGAAGTCGCACCCACAGATAAGACGATCGTGATCCGTTACAATGGGCGTTACGCTTCCCTGGCAGTCAACGGCGAAGCGCAGGCGCTTGCGGATAAGCTGGGTATGTACAAAGTCCCGGCGGCCGCGGAAGAACTGGTTCTTACCTTTACGCCGATGCAGGGCCGCGAGTTTGCGGGCGTGCAGGTAAACGGCGAAGCGCTGAGCGAGTCGGCGTTTGAAACCGATTCCTTTACCGTGACGATCCCCGCGGCACAAGCGGCGAAGGGTCTGGAAAATGTCTATATGTTCACGGTGGTTGACAAGCAGATTCTGCGCGTCACGATCGATATCGCAGAGGACTGCGCGGATGAAGCGGCGGCAGCGGCCGGTTCCGTGCAGAAGAAGTACGAGGCAGCGTTGAAGGCTGCCAAGGCAGTTGAGAAGGAC
>DBFXIC010000101.1:0-2826 GCA_048455095.1 Anaeromassilibacillus sp. | reverse complement strand
CGCTCTGTGCAACGGCGGGCGTGGTGCTGCCCTCGTTTTTGATTATCCTGTTGCTGGCTGGGTTTATCCAGCAGTTTAAGGAGTTGAAATACGTCAATTACGCCTTCGTTGGGGTCCGCGCGGGTGTTGCGGTGCTGATCGTGAATGCAGTGCTGAAGCTCTCGAAGCAGTTTCCGAAGAACGCGTTTTCCCTTTTGGTCGCAGCGGCGGCGTTTGTGCTGGTCGCATTTTTTAGCGCCAATGTGATACTGGTGATCGTGTGCGCTGGTGCGGCTGGTGTTGCTGTGCAACTTCTGCTGCATGGGAAAGACGGTGTGCCGCGATGATTTTGCTGCATCTGTTTTTGACGTTCTTTAAGATCGGCCTGTTTACCATCGGCGGCGGGTATGCGATGATCCCATTGATCCAGGCAGAGGTTCAACAGAACAACTGGCTGGATGCGACGGACCTCATCGATTTTATTGCGGTGAGCGAATCCACCCCCGGACCGTTCGCCGTGAATATCGCAACCTACATCGGGACGGAAACTGGCGGCTTTTTGGGGGCGCTTTGCGCGACAGTGGGTGTGGTACTGCCCTCGTTCCTGATTATTTTGCTGGTCGCCAAGTGGTTCCTCTCCATGCAGGAAAACCGCTTTGTGCAGGGGGCGCTGTATGGGTTACGGCCTGCCGTGGTGGGATTGATCGCCGCCGCGGCGTTCTCTATCAGCATGACAAACTTTTTCCCGGCGGGTGTTTCTGGCGCGGTGAATTGGATCGGTATTTGCATTTTTGCGCTGGCGTTGGCCCTGATGCTGTGGAAAAAGCCGCATCCGATCCTGCTGATTCTGTTTTCGGCAGGATTGGGAATCCTGTTCTGTACCGCGCGGGATCTATTGCTTGCGTGACAGCGGCCGCCCATAAAAATTGCCCACGGATTTGGAAAAGCCCCGAGGAAGCAGGAGTATATCCTGCCGGTCACGCGGGGATCTTACCAGAGCCGTGGGCATTTTATCTGTGGAGAAGCATTGGAAAACATATGAAGAAAACTGGCGTTTTTGTACAAAAATAAAGGTGGAAAGTGTGTATCAGCATAAAAAAACAAAAAAGTCAAGGTAAAACCTCAAATTACCTTGACAAACACTATATATTGTAATAAAATATTAAACTGCATCATCATGGAAAGATATACGCATGTCCATGTTTGATTATCATATCACAACTCCCACAAAAACGCAAGACCCTCTTGCGCACGGCCCGTTTCGAACTTCCCAACGCACCGCAGAACGGTATCTGGCCGCACAAAAGCCTTTGAAGCCCAGCAGAGGGGTTCGGATGCTTTTTCCAATCGGCCCACCGTTTCTTTTCGTTTTCCGCACGATTTTAGATACGGTCGGATTTTAAGGGAGTGTGTTCCCATATAGATGCCAAATCAGGATGGTAAATTTTTGAATGGAGTGATTGAGCCAATGGTGAATGTCAAACCGGTACAGGTCGGCAAAAATGTCCGCATGAGCTTCTCACGCATTGACGAAGTGCTGGATATGCCCAATCTGATCGAGGTCCAGAAGAATTCCTATAAGTGGTTCCTCGATGAAGGCCTGAAGGAAGTCTTTAAAGACGTCTCAGGAATTACGGATTATACGGGCAATTTGGTCCTCGATTTTGTGGACTACAAACTGGATGTCGACAAGCCGAACTATAGCGTGGAAGAGTGCAAGGAGCGCGATGCCACCTATGCGGCTGCACTCCGGGTGACCGCCCGCCTCCTCAACAAGGAGAGCGGTGAGATCAAGGAGTCCGAGGTCTTTATGGGCGATTTCCCGCTGATGACCGAAAGCGGCACCTTTGTCATCAACGGCGCGGAACGCGTCATCGTATCCCAGTTGGTTCGTTCTCCCGGCGTCTATTATAAGATGGAGTATGACAAGACCGGCAAGGAACTGTTCAGCTCCACGGTGATTCCGAACCGCGGCGCATGGCTCGAATATGAGAACGACGCAAACGACGTGTTCTATGTCCGCATCGACAAGAACCGCAAAATCCCCGTGACAGTCTTTATCCGCGCCCTCGGCCTGGGCAGCGATGAGGAGATTCGCGAGTATTTCGGTGACGACGACCGCATCAATGCGACCATCGAGAAGGACCCGTGCAAGAACACAGAGGAGGCGCTCTTCGAGGTATACCGCAAGCTGCGCCCCAGTGAGCCGCCCACCATTGAAAGTGCACAGTCCCATATCAATGGCCTGTTCTTCGATGCACGCCGTTACGACCTTTCCCGCGTGGGCCGCTACAAGTACAACAAGAAGCTGAACCTGGCGGGCCGCATCGCCGGCCAGCAGCTTGCACGCCCGATCGTCAACCCGCTGACGGGCGAACTCATGGCTGAGGAAGGGCAGATTGTCTCCCGCGAGCTGGCCAGGGAGATTGACGACGCAGGCGTGAGCGTGGCGTATGTCACGGTCAACGAGCGCGAGGTCAAGGTTATCTCCAACGGTATGGTGGATATTCAGAAGTTTGTGGACTTTGACGCAAGCGCAGAATGCGACATCAACGAGCGCGTTCGTTTCAGCGTTCTCGCAGAGATTCTCAGCGAGTGCGGCGATGATTCCGACGCGGTCAAAGAGGCGGTTCGCACCCGCAAGGACGAGCTGATCCCCAAGCATATCATCATCGACGACATCTTTTCGTCGATCAATTATATGAACTGCCTGGCCGTGGGCTTGGGCAACATCGATGACATCGACCACTTGGGCAACCGCCGTATCCGCTCCGTGGGAGAGTTGCTGCAGAACCAGTTCCGTATTGGTTTTTCCCGTTTGGAGCGCGTTATTCGTGAGCGCATGAC
>DBFXIC010000100.1:0-16742 GCA_048455095.1 Anaeromassilibacillus sp. | reverse complement strand
ACAATCAGCAGATCCACCGCGCCGTACATGGCCTGTAAAAACAGCGCCAGCAGGACGGGCAGCGCAAAACGGATCAGCGGCGAAAGGATTTTTCCTTCTGTAAAATTCTGGTTCCCCCTCATGGTCTTTCCCCCGTGTGATAAAGTAGGCCTGTCCGCAAACGGCGCGCGGGCGCGGCAAGGCCGCCGGGCATTTCCCTTTGGCCCTGTTCGTACCGGGCCGCCGCGTTTGGTGCGTGAAAAAAGCCGGATAAAATCCCGGGCGCCACCCGGCATCTTATCCAGCTTTACAATTGCGATTGCAAGCCCTCCGATGAACAATTTTACCTTATCATGCGTGTCAAAAGAAGTCAAGTCCCCTTCCATTGTGAAATCCCCGCGCTCCGCTTGACATTGCGGAAAATAGCCGGTAAGCTTATAAATAAGAATCATCCGGAACGGGAGGCCCCTCTTCCGGAGCCGTTTTCAGGGAGGATTTTGCTATGCCGGAAATGGTGCGGCGCGGGTTTGTCCCCACGGACGCGCGCGAATTTCAAGGGGACGGACTGCATCTTTTACAGGAAGCGCAGCGGGACGTCGCCTATTTGCTAAACCGGGGGTATGAGGTAGAACGAGCGGTCACGTTTGTCGGGGACCGCTTTCAGTTCTCCGCCCGGCAGCGCATGGCGCTGATCCGCGCCACCTCCGCCGAAAGCGACATCGCGCTGCGGCAGAAAAAACAAATCTGCGGGCCGCTCCACAGGAGGACGCTCTGGCTGGACGGCTTCAACGTCGTGATTCCTCTGGAGGCGGCGCTCTCCGGCTCCACTGTGCTTCGCTGCATGGACGGCACAGCGCGCGACCTCTGCGGCCTGCACGGCAGCTACCGGCTGATCGACAAGACCGGCCCGGCGCTCGGGCTGCTCTTTGACGCGCTGGAGCGCCTCGGCCCGGCGCGCACCGTCTTTGTGTTCGACGCGCCGGTGTCCAACTCCGGGCGGCTGCGCCAAAAGGTTCTGGACGTGGCCAAGGAACGCCATTTCCCTGCGGAAGCCGAACTTGCGTCAAACGCCGACGCCGTGCTGTGGGACAAGGACTGCGTGGCCACCGGGGATGCGATCATCCTCAATCGCTGCGGCGGCTGGGTCAACCTGTGCAGGAACATTATTGAAACCGCCCTGCCGGATTTTTCGTTCACGGATCTGTCCGGCGGGCACGAAGCATAGAGGAGGGGTTCCCTTGGGAGAGCTCGTAAAACTGCCGAATATCGGCAAAGTCGTCGCAGAGCAATTGCAGCAGGTGGGCGTGCATACGCCGGACGAGCTGCGCCAGATCGGCAGCCGAGAGGCCTGGCTGCGGATTCAGTCCGTCGATCCATCGGCGTGTTATAACCGCCTCTGCGCGCTGGAAGGCGCCCTGCGCGGCATCCGCTGGCACGATTTGGACGCGGAAACCAAAGCGGAATTGAAAGCCTTTTATCAAGCGCATAAATTGCCGTGAGCGGAGGGAAACAGATGGAATTTACAGGACGCGCCTGTGTGGTGACCGGTGGGGCGAACGGCATTGGCCGGTGCATTGCAGAATCCTTTTTAGCTGCCGGCGCACGCGTCGCCGTAATCGACACGGACCGAACCGCCGGGAATCGCCTGGCCGCGGAATCCGGCGGGCAGCTTTTGTATTTCCCGGGCGATATTGCGGAGCCTTGCATGTTGGAGGCTTTTGCTGCCGAAGTGCTCGCTGCATTCGGACAGGTGGATTTCCTGATCAACAACGCATGCTTGAGCCACAAGGGGCTTCTCTCTGGCTGCTCCTATGAGGATTTCCTCTATGTACAGCGCGTCGGGGTGGCCGCGCCGTATTACCTGGCAAGCCTGTTCCGGGAGCATTTTGCACCGGGCGCGGCGGTGGTCAACATCGCCTCGACGCGGGCCGTGATGTCCCAGGCCGATACAGAGAGCTACAGCGCCGCAAAGGGCGGCATCCGGGCGCTCACCCATGCGCTCAGCGTCAGCTTGGCCGGGCGGGCGCGCGTCAATTCCGTCAGCCCGGGCTGGATTGAAACCGCCCCTTATCATGAGGGCGCACCAAAGCCGGTGCATTCCCGTGCGGATTGCCTGCAACATCCCGTGGGGCGCGTCGGAATGCCCAGGGACATTGCCGCGGCGGTGCTGTTCCTCTGCGGTGATGGGGCATCGTTCATCACCGGGCAAGATCTGACAATAGATGGCGGCATGACCACACAGATGATCTACCACGACGACTGCGGCTGGGCGTATACGCCGGGAGAGGAGTCGTGACCCGCGCCGAGCTGCTGGGCCTCTGCCTGGCGCTGCCGGATGCCTATGAAGATTGCCCCTTTGACGATCCAAACTGGACTGTGGCGCGCCACCGCTCCAACCGAAAAATCTTCGCCATGGTCTACGACCGCGAAAACCGGCTTTGCATCAACCTCAAATGCGAGCCGATGCAGGCGCAATTCCTGCGCACAGTCTACGCGGGCGTTTCACCCGGCTACCATATGAACAAAGAACACTGGAATACCGTGCTGCCCGATTCCGACGTGCCGCCGGACGAGCTGCGCGCGATGATCCGGGAAAGCTACGAATTGACGCGGCCCAAACGCCGCAGCCGACAGGAGGGGAACCTATGACGGAACTGGAAACCATGGAACGTGCGAAAATGTACATCCATAAGCTTGCCAACGGGATTGACCCGCTCACCGACCAGGAGATGCCGGACGACACTGTGTTGAACCAGGTGCGGCTTTCCCGCTGTTTTTTCTATGTGGAGACGTTGATTGACCAGGCGATCGAGCGGGAAATCCGCGGCAGCAGGCCGCGCAAAAAGGATTTGCCTCCCTTCTCCCTGACGCCGGAGCAGAAACAGCAGGTTGTCCTCTCTGACGAGCCGGTTCCCATCTCCAAATTTACGGCGGCTGTCAACGCGGTTGTGGAGCTGGACACCATGAAGAAGCTGAAAGCTACCTCCCTGACCGCTTGGCTGGTGCAGAAGGGCCTTTTGCAGGAAACGGTGCGGAACGACAGGCGGTATAAGGAACCGACTGCCACTGGAAAATCCATGGGCATCACCTGCGAGTGGAAGGAAGCCTTTTCCACCGGAGCGCACTATATGAGTATCCTCTACAGCCGCGCCATGCAGCAGTTCCTTTTGGACAATCTCGATTCCGTTTTGGCGGAAACAGCGGAGGGGAACCTTTAAAAAGCTCCCGCGCCGCCCATTGGAAAGCAGCGAA
Organism: Anaeromassilibacillus sp.; assembly: GCA_048455095.1. Lineage (GTDB taxonomy): Bacteria > Bacillota > Clostridia > Oscillospirales > Acutalibacteraceae > Anaeromassilibacillus. The sequence goes on along the minus strand of DBFXIC010000100.1, from coordinate 13,511 downwards.
CTCTTTCGGGTGCATGCATTCCTCCACTTTCCCTCCTCATGGGCTGGGCGGCACAGCGACCGCTTCACGGCTTATGCACCTCAGAAAAATGCGGCAAAAAGGGATTTCATGTAAAACGCGATACAGAACGGACAACTTTTTCGTTGCCCGACCTGTATCGCGTTTTATGACTTATGCGGTTCCCTTCGCCCGCTCCAGCGCTTTCTCATACGCCGCCTTTGTCCGGTCGTCAAAGCAGACCATCTGCACCGTCTCGATCCCCGTTTCTGTTTCCCCATAGGCCAAGATCGTGCACACCGCGATCTCCGCCGCCTGTTCCAGCGGAAAGCGGTATACGCCCGTGCTGATGGACGGGAACGCCACCGTTTTACATCCGTTTTCCTCCGCCAACGCCAGGCAGGAGCGGTAGCAGCTTTCCAGCAGTTCCGCCTCCCCTCTGTTCCCACCGCGCCAGATTGGCCCCGGCGTATGGATGACATACTTCGCCGGAAGGCGGTAGCCCCTTGTTATTTTCGCCCTGCCCGTCTCGCAGCCGTGTAGGGTGCGGCACTCGGCCAGCAGTTCCGGCCCGGCCGCCCGGTGGATGGCCCCATCCACGCCTCCCCCGCCCAGCAAAGAGGTATTCGCCGCATTGACGATGGCGTCTGCCGCCTGCACGGTGATGTCCCCACGAATGATTTGCAGTTCCATTTTGTCCGCTCCTTCCATCGCGCTTTTTCTCATTGTAGCCGTTCTGTGCGCAAAAAGCAATTTCCTCTCATCGCTTTTGTATTGAAAAAGAACGTAAAACGCGGTATCATGAGAAAAACGGATGACCGCACTGCTCCACGCGTCCGTTTTTCATCAGGCGTTATCGGCGGCAAAGCCGTGCATGGAGGGAGAGCGTATGACGGACAAAATCATTCTCAGTGCGGACAGCACATGCGACCTCAGCCCGGAACTCAAAGAGCGGTATCAGGTACAGTATTTCCCCTATCACATCATTCTGGACGGAAAGCAGTATACGGACGGCGTGGACATCCAACCCGAGGATCTTTATCAGGCTTACTGGGGGAAGAAACTGCTGCCCAAGACCGCTGCAATCAGCACAGGGGAATTCTACGAATATTTCAAGCAGTGGGTGGACGACGGTTACGATGTCATCCACATCAATTTGGGCTCGGCGCTTTCGGCGGCACACCAGAATTGCCGTATTGCGGCGCAGGAGCTGGGCCATGTATATGTGATCGACTCAAATAATCTTTCGACGGGAATGGGTCTGCTGGTGATCGAAGCCGGGCGGCGCATTGCGCGCGGCATGCCCGCGGAACAGATTTACCGGGAGGTTTCCGCGCTTTCGTCTCATTCCCATGCCAGCTTTATTCTGGACACACTGGAATTCATGCACGCCGGCGGGCGCTGCTCCGCCGTGACGGCGCTGGGGGCCAACCTGCTGCGTCTCAAGCCCTGTATCGAGGTGGACAACCTCCGCGGCGGCGCGATGAGCGTGGGCAAAAAATACCGCGGCAGCCTGCAAAAGGTTCTCCCGCAGTACACGCGGGAAAAGCTGGCGGGTCGTGCCGACCTGGTGCTGGACCGGATCTTCATCACGCATTCGGGAATTTCCGGGGAATTGATCGGTCTGGTTCGTCGTACCATTCAGGAAGTTGCGGACTTTCGGGAAATTTGCGTCACGCAGGCAAGCTGCACCATCTCGTGCCACTGCGGCCCCAACACGCTGGGCGTGTTATTTATGACAAAATGAGCCTTTTGCGTTTAAAGTGGACAAACTGTTATCTATTTATATCAAGTCATCATCCCCGGGAAGCGGCAGATCTTAAGCCGTTTCTCCGGGGATTTTCTATTTTCCCGATGCAAGCTGCAATCATTTTAAGCCGCACTGAACAGGGAAGCAAATATACAAAATGATGACCCATTGCGCATGTTTTGGCTCAGCCACCTAGTTTTCATCCATTTCATAGCGGCTTTGAGCAAGCATTTTATAAGCGTTTCTGTCTCTTTCCCCATTCCCCCTGGGGACAAGTACGTTTCTAAAATTTATACTTTTTCTAACAATATACCTTGACAGGCGAGGTATATTGTACTATAGTTTATCTCAGAAAGGATGTGAGCAGGATTGTCCATCACAGCCGATATGATCCGTGGGCACACGGATACCATCATTTTGAAGCAGCTGATCGAGAAGGACAGCTATGGGTATGAGATCAACAAGGCGGTCCAGGAAAAAACCGGCTACCAGTATGAGCTCAAGGAAGCCACCCTCTACACGGCGTTCCGGCGATTGGAACAGGCTGGCCTGATCCTCTCCTACTGGGGGGACGAAACCACGGGAGCCCGCCGGCGATATTACACCATCACGGAAGAGGGACGCGCGCAGTATCAGGCCGCTGTTTCCGAATGGGCGCACACCAAAGACCTGATCGACAAACTGATTTTGTGAAAGGAAGGTTTCTATTTATGACTGACCGGATTCGCGCATATCTGGAGCACGCCTTCGCAGACGCCCCAAAGACCCGCCGGATCGAGGATCTGAAGGAGGAGCTTTATTCCAACCTGGTCGAAAAATACAGCGACCGCCTGCAGCAGGGCATGTCCGAGGAGGACGCCTATAACGCCGTCATCCGCGGCATCGGGGACATCGACGAGCTGATCGACAGTGTGCGCGGCCCCTCCCCGCTCGCGCCGCGCCCAGCAACCGAATCCAGCGCGCGGGCGCTGCGCACCGCCGTAGCCGTCGGTCTCTATATCATGAGTCCGTTCATGGTGATCTTAATCGGCAATTCCGCAGGTGTTGGCTTGATGTTCTTTGCCATCGCAGCCGCGACCGGACTTCTCATCTATAACGGGATGACCAGACCGCGCTATATCCGCGCGGACGATACAATTGTGGAAGAGTTCAAAGAATGGCATGTCAAAAATGACCGCCAGCGCGATGCGTTGAACGCCTTTAAGGGTGCATATTGGAGCATTGTCGTGGCCGTCTACCTGCTTGTCAGCTTTGTCTTTCACATCTGGAGTTTTTCGTGGATCATCTTCATCATGGCGGTTGCCATTGAAAACATCATTAAGGGCGTTTTCGTCCTGAGGGGGTGAACGGTATGAGTAAGACAGCGGCAAAAATTCTGATCGGCATCTGGAGCCTCGTTCTCCTTCTCTTTGCCGTTCTGTTCGGCTATCTATGTTATAACGGCGGCTGGAACAACCTGCCCTTCTATTCCTCCCGTTGGGGCGCCGGGACCTACCAGCTGGTGCATGAAGAGATCGTCGAAGGGCAGGTGGACTCCATCCAGCTCGATTGGCGGGGCGGAGACATCACTGTATATGTAAGCAGTGACGACAAGGTGAAAGTTGCCCAACGCGGCGTGAAAAACACGCCCGAAGAGCAGTTTTTCCATACCTCTTTCAGCGACGGCACGTTGACTGTCTCCAACGGCAGCACCATTGCGGGTCTCCCCATCGGGCCGTTCCACTACTCCATCGGCTCCGATCTGGAACTATATCTGCCCAAAAAGACGTACGAAGCGCTGACCCTCAAATCCGGCAGTGGCGACGTTCACCTCGACCGGCTGGACGCAGACACCCTGGATATCAGCACCAGCTCCGGGGACATCTCCCTCTCCGGTGAATTCCGGGAGTTGACGCTCACCTCCACCAGCGGGGATTTATTAGGCCGCGGCGTGACGGCGGAGACGGTTCACATCCGGACAACCAGCGGCGACGTCAATTACGCCGGGGATGTTTCAAAGATCGAGGCCACCAGCACCTCCGGCAGCCTCATCTTCCGGACTGGCCGGATGGTGGAGAATGCGTCGCTTCATTCCACTTCTGGGGACGCGATGCTTTATCTGCCGGAGAACAACGGCTTTACGGCGAAGCTCAGCAGCTCCTCGGGCGACCTGATCTGCGATTTCACCGGACTAGACGGCGGGCGCGCCTTCCAGTATAAGGACGGAGGCGCGGAGATCCGCGTGGAAACCACCAGCGGCGACGCCTTCCTGCTGCGCGGCTAACAAAATCTCCGCCAGGGCTTTGAGAATATTACCAAGCGCTTTGATCGGTTGCATAGAAGAAAAACATCTTGGTTCATTGCCAGATGGCGAAAACGGCTACCGCGCCGTTTCTTCCCTGATGAAAAACAAACGCCGTTCCGGACATCCGGAACGGCGTTTGTTGTCATTTGACTTCCCCTGATTGGAACCGTATACTATGGGGGAAAAGAGCTCTTGGGCGGGGCGATTATAAACCATTCCGCCACAGGATTTCTCCCCCATAGTGCGATCCGACCGATCTTATGTGTAGCCCCAAAGCGTTCCAAAACATACTTCCATATGGAGAAAGGGATGACGCGCCCTTGAAAGACATCAATCGTATTGTATTCCGCGATGGGAGCAAAGAGGAACTTCTGCCGGATTTTGACCCGGATTTCCCCCACATTTCTTCCCACCTTGCCTTCGACCGCCATCTCAACGGCTTTGTCCCATGGCACTGGCACAAGGAAGCCGAACTGTTTTACATCGCGGCGGGCGTTCTGGAATACTACACACCTATGGGAAGAACCGTCTTTCCCGCCGGTTCCGGGGGGTTTATCAACACAAATGTGCTGCACATGACCCGGCCGCAGGACGGCGTCCGGGGGACCACGCAGTTTGTTCACCTTTTTGATTCCACGCTCATCAGCGGGCAGCAGGGAAACCGGATCGAGCAAAAATACGTCGCGCCTCTGACCACTGCGCCGCAGGTTGAGGTGGTCTCCTTTTCTCCAAATCTGGTGGAACACGAGGAAACCTTGGTGGTGCTCCGTGCCTCTTTTCAGCTTTCCGCAGAGGACCCCGGATATGAGCTCAAGTTGCGGGCCATGCTCTCCTCGGTTTGGCTTCAAGTCCTGGAAGTCTCTACGCCTCTTCGAAGTGCCGGAGGGATTTACGACAAGACAAACGACGCAATCAAGCAGATGATGGCTTACATCCATGAACACTATCCGGAAAAACTTACGATCGCGGAGATCGCCGCTGCTGCATTTATCAGCGAGCGGGAATGTTTCCGCGCCTTTCAGAGCTGTTTGCACACCACACCGGCGTCCTATCTGAATGGATACCGGCTGCAAAAAGCCTGTCAGCTGCTGGCGTCCGGCCGCGGCTCCGTCACAGAAATCAGCCATTCCTGCGGATTGGGCAGCAGCAGCTATTTTGGAAAGGTCTTCCACAATCAATTCGGATGCACACCGCTTGAGTACCGCGCCAAATGGCAGGATTATGATATAAATCGGCATAAATGAGATAGTATCCCAAAAAAGATTGCACTATAATGATACTTGCAAGGATGATTGTGCAATCGAAGCAACGGAGGTGGCCGTCATCGGAAAACGGCGGTCCTTTTTGTGAAAGGTGGGATACGAGTATGATTCGACTGGATATTTTCAATATCAACGAGTTTTTGAAGACCGTAAACAATTGTGCCGGGGCAGTCAACATTTTGGAGCCGGACGGCAAGAAAGTTAATATTTGCCGGCGGGAAGACCCGCAGTTGGAGCTGCGGCGGCGCCACCAGGAAAATTATAAGCGCCTGCGGCTTGCATTGGACATCCCAAACCCACAGGACTATCTGCGTATTGTGTACTTTTCCATCGGTGACTATTGAGATTTATGGGGGATCGTTCTACGGAACGATCCCTTTTTCATTCAGCTCACTCTTCTCTGTGGAGAGGAGCAGCCCCTCACGCAACGGAATCCTTCTTTTTTCCCATACGCAATCATATCTTTGAAAAATCATGGCATGCTTATGGAGAAAAACGAATGGAGGGCTTCCACATGAATTCCATCTTTTTGCATGCGAACTTAAACGTCTTTAACCTGCAAAAGAGCCTCGCCTTTTATGAGCGGGCACTTGGTCTGAAAGAATGCCGCCGTATGGAAGCGGCGGACGGTTCATTTATTCTGGTCTATCTCTCCGACGGCGTTACGCCCTTTGAGCTGGAACTGACCTGGCTGCGCGACCGCACCCAGCCCTACAACCTCGGCGATAACGAAATCCACCTTGCCGTCCGCGTGGAGGACAAGGCGGCTGCCCATGCGCTGCACGAAGAGATGGGCTGCATCTGCTTTGAAAACCGTGAGATGGACCTCTACTTCATAAGCGATCCCGACGGGTATTGGATTGAGATTTTGGACCGCTAAAACACAGATAGACAAAGCCTGCCCCAGCGTGTGGGACAGGCTTCTTCTTTTAGAAAGGACGGTTTTTATGAACCATACCGTTTTATTGGTGGTGGATGTGCAGACTGCGCTGATCGATGCACATCCCTTCCGGGAGCAGGAGCTGATTGCATCCATCCAAACGCTGCTCGACGCGGCGCGCGAGCATGGAACGGAAGTCGTCTATGTCCGCCACGACGGCGGCTCTGGGGATGAATTAGAATTTGGGACAGACGGCTGGCAGATTGACCGGGCGATTGCACCCCTGCCAGATGAACGAGTTTTCGATAAGCGCTACAACAGCGCATTTAAAGACACCGGCCTGCATGAATATCTGACGAGCCGGAATATTTGTGAAATATTCCTCGTGGGCATGCAGACGGAATACTGCATCGACGCCACCTGCAAGGTCGCATTTGAGCTCGGTTATTCCGTCGTCATCCCGTCTGGTGTCACAACGACCTACGACAATGTCTATCTATCCGGCGAAATGCTGGTGCAGTATTACGAGGAAACCATTTGGAACAACCGGTTTGCGCGGGTTGTTCCGTTGGAGGATGCGGTGCGCCGGCTTCAAAGCTACCTATAAACCTTTCTTTGTTATATTGAAGAAAAATACAAGACTTTTAGGCGCTTAAAGCATCTGCATATTACTATCTTTTCTTTACACAAAACATGACGGATGCAGAATGGGAATGGATGGGCAGCGATGAAACGTATCAGAAATTTTATCAACAGGCCATCGATAAGTACATGGAATAAATTCTGCCGCAATCTTTCGCATATCAATAGGAATTTCAAAGACAATCTTGCACCGGCCGGCGCTTTGGCATAAATGAAGCCATCTGTAGCCGTCTGCAATCTATTTTTGATGCGCTGTGCCTCAGATGGGGCTGCCACCGAATCAGGTACATAAAAAATCCGGAGCATCCGCGGGAAAATCCCCGCCTTGCTCCGGATTTATTTTTATCAATTTATCAAACTTTACATCGGATACGCCGGCGGCGGTCCAAACGGGTTTTCCCCGCCCGGCACGTCGAACACCAATCCCAGCTCCTCGGGCTGTACCTGGCCGGTCTGGATAGCGCGGTCGCGCAGGAAGATATACAACTCCGCCTTTGTCGCCTCATAGTATGGGGTTACAAAGAGCGTGCCCACGCCCAAGCAGAGACCGCCGAGAAGGAACCAGCCCAGGAAGGACATTTCTAACACAAAAATGTTCCATTTTTCGTTATCCGTCATGGCGCGGCTGATCTGCCGTGCGCGGTCGCCGGGAATATTGGGATTGTCAGAGAGAATGTACGGCACCAGGTAATACTGATAACTCTTGTAGATGCCAGGGAAAACCAGCAGCAGCGACCATAAAAAGATATACAGGCTGGTGATAAACATCGTGCCCACTGTGCTTCCATAACCGTTGCGGAACCCGCTGAACAGCGTCTCGAAACGGGTTTCGCCAAAGTGGTTCTGCACAAAATAGCGCGCTTCACCCACCCGCAGCACATTGACCACTAGAATAGAAAAAATCAGGCCAAGGACGGTCAGAGGCATCACCCAGGAACGCATCGCCTCAAAGAAGAATACCTCGCTGTAATAGGAATCATAAAGATGCAAAAACGACTGGTATGCATCATATTGATCGATTATCCGTGAGATGGCATCGCCCAAATTTGCCAGGCCGGTCAGCAGCCCGGCCACCAGCGCCACCGCAAATGCGCGCCAATAGCGGCCCGTCAGGGCAATCTTTGCATTGGATTTCAGAATCTGTCTGCTCCACATAAAGTAACCCCTCTTTCTCTCAATAAAGCTCTTCCTCTATTACATCCCGGAAATCCAGCTGGAATTCTCCTACAACGATAGAATACCTGCGCTGTATATCGTCTCCATGTCCTTTTCCCGGGAAATGGCTATTTTGATCAGAGCGCGGTCGGCGCCGGGGGATCGTCGTACGGCTCCACATGCTCCGGAGCGGGTTCTTCCTGCCCAGGGACAGCGTCCGGTGCTTCCTCGCTGGGAACCGTGGCAGCGGCATCCTGCCAGGATTCCGGAGCCTGTGGGTCCGCCGGGGGTGTCGCACCAGACGGCGCAGCAGGAGCGACGGAGCTCTGCGGCGGAACCGGCGCACCTGGATACACGGGAGGCATAGCTCCATAGGGTGTGGAACTCTGTGTGCCGTACGGCGGATTCTGCGGGTATGCCGACGGCGTCACGCCATAGGGCGGATACGGTGCGGATGGATTTTGCGGCGGAACCGGCGCGCCCGGATAGACCGGAGGCGTGGTCCCATAGGGAGATGGCCCCTGCGGGCGTCCGGTTGGGCCTTGCGGATTTGCCGGAGGCACAGTGCCGTACGGCGGATAAGGTGCGGACGGACCCTGCGGGTTCACCGGAGGCGTCGCCCCATAAGGCGACGCGGGGCCTCCCTGTGCAGGACGGTACATCACATAGGCGGTGTCCTGCCCCTGGGGCGGCTGTACGCCGTAGGGCATCTGCGCGCCGGGATACAGGTTCAGCTCCATCGGATCGATTAGTCCGTTCTGGACTGCGCGGTCGCGCAGGAAGATATATAGCTCTGCCTTGGTCGCCTCATAGTACGGGTTGACAAACAGATGCCCCAATCCCAGGCAGAGCGCACCCAAAAGATACCAGCCGATAAAGGACAGGTCCAGCGTGAAGATGGACCCCTTCTCCCCATTGGTGAGAAGCGTGCTGATCTGGCGGGCACGCGCACCCTTCAGCTGGGGATTATCCGCGAGCAGATATTTGACAAAGCAGTATTGGTACGTTTTGATGACATAGGGGATCAACAGGAACAGGCTCAAAAAGATCAGCAGCGACATCATATATGCGCCGCCGATTGTGGCGAACGCGCTGATCAAAAACACAGCGACCATAATCCAGAGCCACATTTCCACCAGAAGATCCGTGGTGCACATCGCGCCCACACTGGTGAGGTACCCGTTTCGGAACGCGCCGAAAAGATTCTCAAACCGGCTATCCCCAAACCGGTTGTGCACAAAATAGCGGCATTTCCCCATGTTGATAGGGTTGCTGACGAACACTCGGAATGCAAAACCGACACCTGCCGCGAGCAGACCAATCAGTACGACAACGCCGACCAGCGCACCGGCAAACGTGCCGAATTCCCCCCAGTCGTCGTACCCGTGATTGTACTGATAATTGCCGTAGTAATCATAATTTGGATCGTACTCGTGTCCGAAGTTGTAATAGGGATCGTCCCAGGGATCTGTATAACGGTCATAGTGATGATCGTAATTCCCATCGACGAATCCGTCGATCTGGTCTTCCACGCGTGTCGCTACATCGTCAAACTCGTTTAGGTTCCATGGGTTCAGCCCGCCTGCAAACAGGCGCCCCGCCAAAATGCTGGCCACCAGCGCCACCGCAAAGGCCAGCCAATAACGGCCGCGCAAAGCGGTTTTTGCATTCGATTTCAAAATCTTCCGGTCCCACATAGGTTATTCCCTCTTTTCTCAGCGAATCTGGCCCGCATACGGCGCGCCGTTGACATCGACTGCTAAAATTTTGTTCCGTTTTTTGTCCCAAAAAGTCAAATGATAAATTTATTATAAACGCTTTCGACTTTATTCGCAACAACAAATACATCCGCCGCACATGACCGAAAAATGGAAACGATGTTCATGGATATGCCGGCCCCCTGCCAGATAGACGCAAAGACGCCGTACCGCAGGAGCCATTCCCCGGCGGTACGGCGTCTCTTTTAATCTTTTACGCTTTTCGCGCGCCTCTCTGCGGAAATCACTGCCGTTCTTTCCGGGCGCAGATGCCTTCTGCGCCGCAACAGCGCCACGACTCCATTCGGCTTTGCCGATCCAGCCTCCTCTACCTGGAGGTCCTTCACGGCGTTTTCCAACAGTACCGTCTGTTCGAGGGCTTCCATCTCTCTTTTAGTAGCGGCAAGCTTCCTATAGAGCGGCGAAGCCTGCTTTCCTACAGACTGAACTCGAACCAGTTTCGCCTGGGCCGGCGTGATTCTCTGCACCGCTTCCTCCACATGAACCTCCGCCGGCGTAACGGCCAGCTTTCCGTCTACACGGTATGCCTTCCCGTCGTCCCCGGTCACAAGCAGCACTGCGGCGTCCTTTGGTCCGCGCACCGGTTCGACTTTAATCCTGTTTTTCAGGCAGGCCTCCCGCAAAAGCGCCTCATCTATTTTTTTATGCTTCATCATGACACTCACTCTTTTCCACCAGACGCCTGCTAACAATGGCGGCCTGGTTAAACACGCACACCTGCGTCTCCACGTAAGAGAGGCAGAGCTTATCAAAATCCGGCGTACATCTCATATTCAAGTAGGGTTGTTCCGGCAGATGGAACGTCCCCACCAACAGATCGACCCCATATCTCTTATGCAGATAATCGCAGAACATGCAGCGCAGCCTTTTAAAGCTCATCTGTTCCACGTGGGCCTGCTCCGCCAAATAGGCGATCACCGCCGCATATTCCTCTGCAAACCAGCGGTAATCGTCCAGCCTGCGCAGATCGAGTACCTTTCCGCTGGGCTCCAACACACATTCCAGGATTGCCGGCTCGCGAACCTCGCCCCCAAATTTTCTTGTAGGCCGGGTCGTCCACCACTGCGCCAGCGACCGGTCCAAATAGAAGTATACCCCGTTGCCCAGCCAATGTTCCTCACTGGGCTTCACCCGGAAGCCGCCCTGCAAAATTTTTTCCGCACATTCCCGGTCTGTTCCATGGTATGCCAAAAGCCGCATATTCTTCACATCCCCATGTTGATCCAAGATTATTATACCATAAATCCAGCCTGCTGCAAACGGGCCGGAATGATGCAAACCGGACTGTGGCGGACAACCGCCAAATCATTTATAGTGCAATATTCTCTCAGCCACCGGATAGCGGCAAGCTCCGGCGGTGCCAGCCTCCGTTTATAGCGTTCGGAATTGGATGCAAAATTCGAAAGGCTATAGGTATTCTGCTTACCGTCCAAAAATTGGGCGGTAACTTTGTGAAGAAATTGCTTGACTTCCCGTCGAACTCTGTATAGAATTAGGCGCGGATAATTTCTTATGAAACCATTTTACTGAGCTATGAAAGGAAGCGGACACAATGACCGCAACAAAAAAGTATTTGGGCCGGCGCACGGCCATGATGCTGATCGGCATCTTTTTCCTCGGCGTCAGCGTGGGCCTGTTCCGACTGGCAGCGCTGGGCGTGGACCCCTTCACCTGCATGAACCTCGGCATCAGCGGTTTTCTACACATGAGCTTTGGCAACTGGCAGCTCATTATGAACACACTGCTGTTGGTTGTGGTCTTTTTTACCATCCGCTCCTGCATCGGCATAGGGACGGTGGTCAATATGGTGTGCGTGGGATATATTGCAGATGCGCTCTGCTGGTTGGTGCAGTCCTCCGGTGTGGAAAGCATCCCTCTTCCCCTGCGGATTGGACTTCTGCTGCTGGGCACTCTTATCATGTGTGCAAACGCAGCGATCTATATGGCGGCGGACATGGGCATCGCCCCATATGATGCAGCGGCGTTTGTCCTGCAAAAATTTGTGCACAACAAGCTATCCTTCCGCTGGGCGCGCGTGGCCACTGATCTCACGTGCGTGACTGCGGGTGTTTTTTTCTCTTTGATGAGCGGAAATGAAATCTGGGCGATCGTCGGTCTAGGTACCGTCATCACGGCCTTTCTGACCGGCCCGCTGATCCAGTTTTTCCGCACACGCGTGGCGGAACCGATGCTGGGTCAGCCGCAATCGGAGGAACATGAGGAATGCCGGTCGCTTCCTATCGCAGAAGAGACAGTATAATTCTTTTATATGTTTTCCAAAGGCGTTTGTCCTGTGTTGTCAAAAGTGATCCAGGAAAGATACGCACCACAATCTTTTATATCTCTTTCGGACATGCAGATTACCGGGGTCATCTTCTCAATAATCAGCACTGTGAACAGACTGCCGACCCTCCCCCTGTATGCAGCAAAAATCCCCCTGCCGGAAAACCGGCAGAGGGATTTTTTATATGTTCCAATTCGACAAATGTGGACGCACAGTAGGCGTACAACGCCGTCCGCGCCTACGGCGGCAACCATTTTGCAGCAATCTTTTAAAACAGCCATGCCGTACGACACGGGAAGCCCTAAGCAACCCTTTGGGAGCAGGTTCTTTCTGTCCGGCCAATGCACAGCCGTTTTCCAGCAGACAACCCGAGGCCGGCCGTGCGTCCAGGCTTAGCCTGGTTAGTCGGCGTATTTGTCCTCGTTGTTCCAGGAATACATCTTGCGGAGCTCCTTGCCCACGGATTCCAGCTGGTGGGAAGCCTCGATGCGGCGGCATGCGTTGAAGTGTGCACGGCCGTTCTTGTTCTCGGCGATCCAGCGGGTCGCGAAGGTGCCGTCCTGAATCTCGGAGAGGACCTTCTTCATTTCCTTCTTGGTCTCCTCGGTGATCAGGCGCTTGCCGATCTCGTAATCGCCGTACTCGGCGGTATCGGAGATGGAATAACGCATCATGGAGAAGCCACCGCTGTAGATCAGGTCAACAATCAGCTTCATCTCATGGATGCACTCGAAATAAGCGTTCTCGGGTGCATAACCAGCCTCAACCAGCGTCTCAAAGCCAGCCTTCATCAGGGCGGTCACACCGCCGCAGAGCACGCACTGCTCGCCGAACAGGTCGGTCTCCGTCTCGATCTTAAAGGTGGTCTCCATGATGGCCGCACGCGCGCCGCCCAAACCTGCGCCGTATGCCAGCGCGATGTCGAGGCAGTGGCCGGAAGCGTCCTGATACACGGCGACGAGGCACGGCGTGCCCTTGCCCTCCTGGAACTCGCTGCGAACCGTGTGACCCGGCGCCTTCGGAGCGATCATGAACACGTCGACATTCTTCGGCGGTACGATCTGGCCAAAGTGAATGTTAAAGCCGTGTGCGAACGCAAGGGCCTTGCCCTCTGTCAGATACGGCGCAATGTCCTTTTTGTACATATCCGCCTGACGCTCGTCAGGAATCAGAATCATGATAATATCGGATGCCTTGGTGGCCTCCGGAACGGTCATAACGGTCAGTCCGGCCTTTTCAGCTCTGGCCGCGCTCTTGCTGCCCTCATAGAGGCCAACAACGACGTCCACACCGCTCTCCTTCAGGTTGAGCGCATGTGCATGGCCCTGGCTGCCGTAACCGATAATCGCAACTTTTTTGCCCTTCAGGACGTTGATGTCACAATCGGCTTCATAATAGATTTTTGGCATGATACATTTCCTCCTTGCCGTTCGCCGGCAATAAATTTAATTGGCTGCCAAACCGGGGAGGGCTCGGCAG
>DBFXIC010000099.1:0-7551 GCA_048455095.1 Anaeromassilibacillus sp. | reverse complement strand
GTCTATTATCATTTATCAGTTTATACATAAGCAAGACGTTTTTGATAAGGAGAATGAAAAAAATAATTTCTTTGGTTCTATCCCTTGCAATGGTTTTCTGTGTGGTATCGGTTCCTGCTTCGGCTATTGCCAAAAGTGATCCCCCCCAGACTAAGTTCCACTGAGACTAGTAGAGATGCCGGCCCATGGTTTGGCGATGTTTCCTCCAATTTTTCAATTTATGTCCCCTCTGGGCCTGAAAAGCAATTTCAAGCAAGAGTATCCAGTGTAGTGTATTGATTGCCACAATTGGACCGCTGTTGCCTTCTACTATTGCACAAGTCGTTTGTGCTGGCGGAGCAGGTGTGCTTGGTGTAATAGAGTTTGATAGAACTGCGTCACATACTTATTATGGGACACTTCAAAAACGTTACCGTAAAATTTATGTCGGCGGAGAATTTTCTCATTATGAAACAATGGTTATCACTACTTTCTATAGTGACTCTGGTAGGAAGACCTATTTGACCAGCGACACTCAAATTTTCGAAGGGGAGATGATGATGCGCGTTAATGGAGAAAAATAGTAGAACAGATATCGTCTTGAGAATCCTTGCAGCCGTCTTTCTTTTGACCGGCACCGTTGCCGGTTGTTTGAATCTCTCGCGTCCCGTCAGACTTGTCCCCCTCCTGTTGGGGCTGGCGCTGATCTGCGCCAATGGCGTACTCCAATACGTCTGGAGATGGCAGGCGGAGCGGAGTGCTGCAAACAAGTGGAAATTGATCCTGTTCGCGGGATTTTCTGTGGTCATGCTTTGTCTCGTCGTCGGCGCATATTTCTGGCTGGCGTAAAAAATTCCCACGTCATTTCATAAGCGGACGATGACACTGTACTGATATTTTAACTGCAGGTAAACACCCATGGATCGATTGAAAAAATTCGCTTCCGTGCCCGGCGTCGCCTTTTGCGGGCCTGGCTGATCCGTCTTTGCGACCGGCAGGCCGCCGCCACCTACGACGCCCGATGGTATTTGGCGGAATGGGGGTTCACGCTGGCCACGGGTATCCTGCCCGGCGTTATTTCCTGCATTTGGCTGGTTCCAAAGGCGTCCTGGATGCGCAAATTCTCCGCAGTCTGTCTCGTCCTGACGCTTTTCTTGGTGGTCTTTTCCACCGCGTTCCATTGAGGATACTTCCTCCAAATGATTTTACCCAAGGGTACAGCTGCCTTGCTGGTCGATTGTGTGACGAGCGTCTGCCTGTTTCGGTCTTTTTGCCAGCCCGCTTCCCCTTCCGCATGATCCAGCCGCGATGGGCAAGCATCCCGGAAAACCACGAACAAGAAAAAATTTTACATGCACGGAATGGCGCGGCTTTCGTCGCACTGTTCCGTTTTTTATTGTCTGTTTTCCAAGTTCTCTGCTGCATTAACCCGAACAAAACCGTGCAAGCGCTGAGACCATTTGGCAACTTGCGCGTACCGGGGTGGTATCTTTTCCAGGCGTTCCATCCCGTAACAATTTATTCATAATTCGATCACCTAACGATCACGTTACATTGCTAAACTGTTAAGCATGTATATAGGGACTCATGGGATTCCCCGCCGAAGCGCTTTTCTCCGGCGGAACCTGGGAACGCTTTCCGCGCATCCCCGCTGTGCAGTACCGATATTGTTCTAGGGATCCCATTTCCTGTAAATTATGAAACCGGAGGGACGCATATGATTGAGGTGAAAAACCTCACAAAACAATATGGTTCCAACCTCGCGCTGAACCATATCAGTTTTTCCCTGGAAGAGGGAACGATCCTCGGATTTCTCGGGCCAAACGGCGCGGGAAAGTCCACCACCATGAATATCATCACAGGCTACCTCTCCCCCTCGGAGGGCAGCGTCACCGTCGACGGGTTCGACACACTGGAATCCCCCATGGAGGCCAAGCGCCGGATCGGCTATCTGCCGGAGATCCCGCCGCTGTACACGGACATGACGGTGAAGGAATACCTCAACTTCATGTACGATCTGAAAAAGGTCAAGCTGCCCCGCAAGGAGCACATCGCGGAAATCTGCTCGCTGGTGAAGATCGACGACGTATACCACCGCCTGATCGCCAATCTCTCCAAGGGCTACCGCCAGCGCGTGGGAATCGCACAGGCGCTGCTGGGCAACCCGCCCGTGCTGATCCTGGACGAACCCACGGTCGGCCTCGATCCCAAGCAGATCATCGAGATCCGCAACCTCATCAAGGGGCTGGGCAAAAAGCACACGGTCATCCTCAGCTCCCATATTTTGTCCGAGGTGCAGGCCGTGTGCGAGCGCGTCATTGTCATCAACCGCGGTTCCATCGTGGCAGACGGCACACCGGACAGCCTGGCGCACAGCCTCTCCAACGAAAACCGCCTGCTGCTGCGCATGGAGGGTGAGGAATCCGCCGTCAAGAACGGATTGCAAGCGCTGAGCGGCGTGAAAGAGGTCGTCTCCTACGGCGAAAAGGAGCCCGGCGTGTATGCGTTCTCCGTGGAGGGCGAGGAAGGGACCGACCTGCGCCGCCCGGTGTTCGAACTGGCCGCGCAGAACCACTGGCCCATCCTCTCCATGAAGAACACCGACCTCACCCTGGAGGACGTGTTTCTGCGCCTCACCAGCGACCTGTACGCGGAGCAGGAGGAGTCCGAACAGTCCTCTGAAATTCTCGATGGAAAGGAGGGGGCGTAATGGGCGCGGTCTATAAAAAAGAACTGAAATCGTACTTCACCTCCCCCATCGGCTACGTGGTGGCGGCGGTACTGTTTGCGCTGTACGGCTTCTACTACTATTCCGTGATGCTGTCCGGTTCCACCTATTACATCTCCACATTTGTATACAGCAATATGTTCATCTGGAGCATGATGCTCCTGCCCATCCTCACCATGCGCGTGTTCAGCGAGGAGCAGAAAAACCGCACCGACCAGGCGCTTTTGACTGCGCCGGTGGGCGTGGGATCCATTGTGATGGGAAAATTTCTCGCCTCTGCGACAATTTACGCCATTATCCTGGTAGGCAGCCTGATCCCCGCCGTGGTCATCGGCTTTTTCTCGTCCCCAAACTGGGTTCTGATTCTCGGGACGGTGATCGGCTCGTTCCTCTACGGCTTTGCCATGCTGGCCATCGGCACCTTTGTCTCCTGCCTGACGCAGAGCCAGATCGTGGCCGCAATCGGCACGTTCGGCATTTCCATCCTGCTGGTGGTGATCGACCAGCTCACAGGCGTGATCAACAACCAAGTTGTCGTCAAGGTGCTGGGCTGGCTGTCGTTTAACAGCCGTTACACGCCCTTCACCACGGGCACCTTCAACATTGCAAGCATCGTGTTCTTCCTCAGCGTGGCGGCGGTCTTTTTGTTCCTGACCGCACGCAAGCTGGAGAGCCGTCGCTGGAGCTAAGGGAGGGAAAACAGATGGAAAAAGAAAATAAAAATCCGTTGACGCCGGAGGAAACCGTTCTTCCGGCGGACGAATCAACCGAACAGGCCGTTCCCGGCACGCCGGAGGACGAAGCCCCCGAACAAGCTTTCCCGTCGGAAACAGCCGGGGAAACTTCTTCCACGCCGGATTCGTATGAAGAAGAAACGCCTGTGCCGGAAGTGGAAGAAACCCCGGGGCAAAGCCCAGAGGCCGCCGCACAGCCGGAGGGACCCACCGAAAAGCCCCAAAAGCCAAAGAAGCCCAAAAAGGACAGTCACAAGGGCAAATACCGCGGGATCTCCCTGGCGATGACCGCTGGGTTCCTGGTGGTCGTGATCCTGCTCAATGTGGTCGTCAGCCTGTTGGGTGAGCGATATCCCTCCATGAACCTGGACCTCACTGAGGGGCACGTGAACACCCTCTCGGAGGGCGCGGCGGAGATCGCCGCCAATGTGCAGAATCCGACGACCATCTACATCATGGCGAGCGAGGACACTGCGAAGTCTGACACCCTGCTGGCCGAATATGGCATCAAATACAGCCAGGTGAGCACGCTGGCCCAGAAGATGGCGGAGAAAAATTCCAACATCTCCGTGGAATACATCGATCTGGACCAGAACCCGGCCTTTGCCTCCGAGTATAAGGACGACGGCCTGATGACCGCCGACGTGCTGGTCAAGACGGACAAACGCCACCGCGTGCTGGCATATACGGACCTGTTCGACGTGCAGTACAGCCAGACCGGCATGACCGCCTATTCCATGGTGGACAGCGCGCTGGCCTCCGCGGTCAGCTCCGTCAACGCGGATACCCTGCCGCTGGCGGTGTTTGAAACCGGGCACAATGAAATGCTGGACACCTCCCTCTACAGGGACCTGTTGTCCGGCAGCAATTTCGAGATACAGGAAGTCAACCTTCTGACCGACCAGATTCCCGAGAATGCACAGCTCTTTGTTTTGGCGACGCCCGCCACCGACTACACACCGGATGAAATCGAAAAACTGGAAGCGTTCCTGAACGACGAAACGAACGCCGCGGACCGCTCCCTGCTGGTGACCTTCCACCCCAGCCAGGATTTCCTGCCGAATCTGACCGCCTTCCTCAAGGAGTGGGGCATGGACGTCCAGCAGGCCGCGCAGGTGGTGGAGACGGACCCGAACAGCTACATCACCAGCGACCCATCGTATCTGCTCGCCAATCCGAGCGGCGACGTCATGCTCAGCCGTGCGACATCCAGCTACGGTTATCTGTTGATGCCGCAGAGCTGCCCCATCAATCTGCTGTTCGACAACCGCAATGGGGTGACGACGCACACCCTCGCCACCAGCAACAACACGGCGTTCCTTTACGACGGCTCCGAAGAGAGCGTCAACAATCCCCAGACCGGGGAACAGACGCTGGCTGCACTGGCGCAGAAGCCCGTCACAGCGGGCGGCCAGGAGGTCAATGCCAACGTTGTAGTGCTGGGCAGCACGTTCATGTTTGTGGACGGCATCATCAACTCGAACACGTTCGGCGACGGCAAATATCTGACCGATCTCTCCAAGTACGTCACCGGGACGGAAGGCGAAACCGCGGCTTTGGAGACAAAACAGGTGCAGACCTCCGTAGCGGACATCTCCATGAGCCTGCTGCAGGTGATGATCTTCGGCCTGGGCGTTTTCACCATTCTGATCCCGTTGATTGTCGTGATCATCGGTGTGGCGGTCTACTATAAAAGGAGGAGGCTGTGATGAAACCGGCGACCAGAAATCTGCTCATCCTCGGCGTGTGCATCGTTGCGCTGGGCGGCGCGCTGGCCGCTCTCCTGCTCACGGACGGGGACGCGGAAGCGTCGTCCACCAGCTCCGCGCTGGAGGACATTGCGCTTCTGAACAAGGAGGAGGCGGACGTCGCCTCCATCGAGGTCAAAAATACAAACGGCCTGTTTACCATTGTCCCATCGGAAAAGCAGCCGGAGGCCAGCGCGGCTGGGACCAGCTCCGAGACGGACGGCGAGGCGGACGACGGCGCAGCCTCTTCGGAGGCGGAACCGGAGATCACGTTCACGGTTCAGGAGCTGGAAGGGCTTCCGCAGGACAGCTACGCCGTCAAGACCGCCGCAGAGGGCGGCTGGAAATTGTTTGCCACCAAGAAGATCGGCACGGTGAGCAACCCCTCGGACTTTGGCCTTTCCACCCCGCAGGCCACGGTGACGGTTACGTTCCGGGATGGAAGCGCCTATGGATATGAGATCGGCAATGCCTCTGTGGAGGATAGCACCGCATATTATGTGCGCGGGCAGGACGCGGAAGAGGTCTATGTGGCGAACGTCCCGCTCTCCTATCTGCAGGACAAGACCGGGTTTCTTTCCCGGCAGGTGCTCGACTTCACCAGCCTCAAGACCGACGCCTCCGCGCCGTTCCGCAAGCTGATTCTGAGCGGCACGGCCGTGTCGCAGCCGATCACCCTGCAGCAGGGCGACGGCATCCTCTACCTGATGACGGAACCGAAGATGGCCGAGGCAGACACGGAGACGGTAACCGCCCTCACGGACCTGCTCTCCTCCCTGACGGCGGGCGGCGTGGAAGCTCTGCACCCGGACACATCCACGTTGCGCGAATACGGGCTGGAGAACCCGGCAAACGTCGTGCGCATGACCACGACGGAGGGCACGGAATATACGCTTAAAGCGGGCACGGAAAAGGACGGCAACCGCATGGTGATGCTGGACGGGGTCGATATCGTATACCGCATCATGGACGACAGCCTCACCGCATGGACCGATTTGATTAAACCGTTTGACGTGCAGAGCAAAATTTTGCTGACGCGCAGCGTGGAGTCCGTCCAGTCGCTCAATGTGACAATCGGGGGCGACATGGCGTACCGCTGGGACGTGGCCCGCACCAAAGACGAGGATAAGTCCACAGAGGACACCACGTATTACAACTATTCGGTCACAGACTCCGCTGGCGGCGCAAAGGACTACACCGCGTTCACCAACCTCTACCAGACCCTGATGAGCGAAACCGTGTTGGAGGACGCGGGCGACGCGCAGCCGCAAGGCGCGCCCGCCTTCCGGGCGGACGTCGCTTATTACGACGGGGTGCCGGGCAATTCTCTGGAATTCTATGCGGACGGCGAGCGGAGTTATCTGGTGGTCCTGGACAACGTGGTGCGTGGGCGCGTGCCGCAGAGCGACCTGGTGGCGCTGCAAGAGGCCGTAGAGGGCGCGGCACAGTAATCCCCGGATTTTTAATGTTTGTCACGCTTCTTTAGAAAAGAGGTTACTGGGAAATGATGCGCAAAAACACGCCCTGAAACATCGTTGCGTGATGCTTCAGAGCATGTTTTCTTCTTTGTCAGGCCTACTTTGCACAGGATTCGGTCGCAGCTGGATTGGCAACGGCCCTTTGCAAACATCTCTGCAAAATTGCACAAAACCCCGGAGAAACGGTTTTAAAATCGCCGTTTCTCCGGGGTTTTCTTCTTTTTTCTGTGATTGTTCCGCACGGATCGATCCCGCGCTTTTGGAGCGAGCGCCCATCTCTTTGTGTTTGGTAAACACATACAGGGAAAACCTTCCCCACACACCAATAAACGCTTTACTGAACGCCACAGTTGAACAGCCGGTACTGCATCCCATTCATGTTGATGTATACGCCCGTGCCGCTGCCAACCGGCCCAATTCCCTTTACCGCAAAATAGTGGGAAACCGTCCCATTCTGGTTCGTCTCCTTTTTGCCCGCGGCCGTCTGGAGCACCCTCCCGTTCCCCACGGTCAGGGCGGGGACGAGCGACGCGCTGTTCGGCGTCACCTTAAACCAGTATACTTTTCCCTGGCCGACTTTGATGTCCTGCGTCGTATCACATACAAAGGGAGCGGCTTCTAGGGAGATGGTGAACAGCAGTTTGCCGTTTGCATAGATTCCCGTGGACTCCCCCGGGCGGCCGATGCCGTACACACCCAGGCCCATGCTCGACCCGTCGAACGGCTTCGCCACGTACAATTGGGCCACCGTGCCGTTGCCCTGCGTCATGTTCGGGGCTGTCGAAGCTGCGACAGTAAACGTGCGCGCTGTGCCGACCTGCATTGCCACCGTGCCGGTCAGGCTGCTGGTGACTGTCCCCGCCGGGATGGTGGGGGAAGTGGTC